>JALONX010000204.1 GCA_025454695.1 Chloroflexaceae bacterium | reverse complement strand
TAAGAATCGGGTTGAGCCTGCGTTCAGCCATAGTGAATGTGGTATCCTTACCTGCATGTACTTCGATGCTTTAACCCTGGCCGCCGTGGCCGACGAACTTCGTGAGCAGCTGTTGGGTGGCCGCATTCAGCGGGTGGTCTTGCCTGGCCCGCTCAGCCTGGGCCTGGAAATCTACGCGCGCGGCCAGCGCCACCAGTTGCTGCTTTCGGCCCATCCCCAGTTTGCGCGGGTGCAGCTGGTGCATGGCAAACTTTCGCGGGGTATGGAACAGGAAACGCCGCTGTTGCTGCTGCTGCGCAAATATGTGCGCGGCGGGCGCATCGTCAACATCGAACAACCTGCTTTGGAACGAATGCTGCTGTTAAGTATAGTCAAAGAGTTCGACTCACGCAACCGCAACAACGATGCCACTGACGACACCGACGATGTGGCAGACGAACCGGACGAGCCGGAGGAAGCCGTGCGGCCTGGCGAAACGCTCCGTTGCGAGCTGATTGTGGAGCCGATGGAGCGGCGCAGCAATATCATTCTGGTAGACGATGATAACCTGATTCTCGATAGCATCAAACGGGTGACGCCCCGCATGAGCCAGCGGGTGGTGCTGCCCCGCCGGGTCTACGAATTGCCGCCGCCGCAGGAAAAGCGCGACCCGCGCAATGCCACTGCCAATGGCATGGAGGCTCTACGCAGCAGCGGCGCAACCGATGTGGCCAAAGCCCTGGTGACCGCCTACAAAGCCGTTTCGCCCCAACTGGCCCGCGAGGTGGTGTTTCGCGCCCTTGGTCGTGCCAAAGCCAACCTGAACGAAGATTTGCCCTGGTATGGTCTGGCTGCCCAGTTGCGCACGCTGTTCAGTGCCCCGGCTGAACCAACGCTGGTGCGCAACGAGGCAGGCGAGCCGCTGGCCTACGCGCCCTACGAACTCAGCCACCTTGGCAACGCCGAGCACATGCCGGGCATCAGCGCCGCCCTGGAAACCTTCTACGCCAGCCGCGAGCAGCTCACCGCCCACCGCCAGCGCCGCGACACCGTGGCCCAGCAACTGGCCGCCGCCCGCGAACGGCTGCATCACCAACTCAGCCAGATTCAGGCCGAAGCGGCAAAGGCGGGCGACCTGGAGCAACTGCGCTGGGAAGGCGAGATGATTTTCGCCTTTTTGCATGAAATCCAAAAAGGCCAGGCGAGTCTCAACGTGGAAGGCCGTGTTATCAGCCTTGACCCACAGCGCAGCCCGGTGGAACAGGCCCAGGAGCGCTTTCGCGCCTACGAAAAGGCCCGCAGCGCCCAGGCTGGCCTACCCGAACGACTCCAGCAAACAACATATCGCCTGGATGGGCTTGACCAGCTGCGGGCGCTGCTGGAACTGGCCAACGAGCGCGAACAGATTGAGCAGATTGCCCTGGAAGCAGTGGAGCAGGGCTACCTGAAGCCCGAGCAGGAGGGCGACAAGCGGCCCCGCCGCCCGCCCAAACTCAAGCCGCTGCACCTGGTTTCCAGCGATGGGGTGGATATTTTTGTGGGGCGCAGCGCCAGCCAGAACGAAGAAGTCACCTTCACCATCGGTCGGCCCGATGACCTGTGGTTGCATGTGCGCACCATTCACGGTGCCCATGTGATTGTGCGCAGCGATGCGGGCGAAGTACCGGAACAAACCTTGCGAGAAGCAGCCGGGGTGGCGGCCTACTTTAGCCAGGCTCGTGAGGAAGCCGCCGTAGATGTGGATATGGCCCGTCGCAATGGAGTGCGCAAAATTCGCGGTGGGCCAGTGGGGCTGGTGACGTACCGGGCCGAGCGCACGCTGCGGGTGAAACCGCTGCCGCCGTGGGGCAAGGCATAACAAAAACAGGGAGGTGCCTACACACCTCCCCGATGAACAAACAATCAACAACAAGTTCACAAAACGAATAGGTTTAGCTGCTCCAGGCGGGGTTATTGATCAAGCGGTCATACCAGGTCTGGCTAATGGTTCGCCCGGTCATACCAATAATAACGACACACACCACCATAATCAACACCAGCACCAGACCATACTCCGTTAACCCCTGGCCCGGGCTACGAGACACCGCCTGCGCCCAGAACCAGGCGTACACCTGCTGAACGGCACCGACAAAAGCGTGATACCAGGATGCGAGCCGCTGCATAGATTCCTCCCTACGTGCAAGAACGAAACAATGACGTTAGCACAACTATATAAGGTACGTGGGGGTTCAGCAATAGTACCCTGGTCACAGCGGTAGCCTGAACGAACTGTCACCGTCGCTTCATTGACACTGATCATGCAATCCGGTACAATCCGAACCAGTTATGAACATTCTAAAGGAGCTAGATGAAAAATGTCTGACATTCTCAAGCAATTGAGTATCTGGATCGAAACGATCATTACCAGCCTGCACTACCCCGGCATTACGCTGGTGATGTTTATTGAAAACCTCTTCCCCCCCATTCCTTCCGAATTAGTGATGCCCTACGCGGGCTTTCTGGTGGCTCAGGGCGAGTTTAGCTTTATCGGCATTGTGCTTGCAGGCACCCTCGGCTCGGTGATGGGCGCGGTGGTACTCTACTACATCGGCGTCTGGGCCGATGAACACATTGTGCGAAACTTCATTCGCCGCTTTGGGCGCTGGTTTATGATTTCGGAAGAAGACCTGGACAAGGCCCTGGCCTATTTTGACCGCCATGGCGAAGCGGTGGTCTTTTTCGGTCGCCTCATCCCACTCGTGCGCAGCCTCATCTCCATCCCCGCCGGCATGGATCGCATGCCAATGAGCAAGTTTCTGCTCTTCACCACGCTTGGCTCGGCGATCTGGACGAGCCTGCTAGGCGGGGCGGGCTGGTGGCTGGGGGCGAACTGGGAAGCGGTGCTGGGTTTCCTGAGCCAGTATCAGCGTGGCACGCTGGTGGTGCTGGTGCTCGGTGTCATCGGGTTCTTTGCCTTCCGCTTCATGCAGTCGCGCAGCCAGAAGGCTCGCGCCACGGCGAGCGGGCGCGTGCTGAAGGATGCCGAATAAGCTTGCTGAAACGCTTTCGCGTGAATGAGAACAAGAGACCGGCACTTGAGCAGTGTCGGTCTTTTGTTGTGATAGAATGGCTTTAGACCCCGATCTATCATGAAGAACTACACACATATGAATCGCTTTACCCATCGAAAACAGGCTACGCCACCGGAAACTGGTTCGGCCCGGCCTTCAGCCCAGGATCGCCTGCGCAATGTGCTGTTCGATGCCATCGAGCGCCTGCCGTATGTGCCGCAGCTGCGCCTCTTCTGGCAGGATCTGCAAAACGAGCGGGAATGGTGGCCAATTCTGCTGCCGGTGCTGCTGTGGGTGGGCTGGCGCACCTACCAGGCCGAACGAAAACGCATGCGAGTGCGCCTGTAAACAAGGAGCTATCCCCATGGGCCAAGTTTTGCCCCTGCGCCCACTACTGAGTCTGTTGCTGCTGGTGGTGTTGCTAGCAGGCTGTGTGAGCGAACCTCAAACGCCGCCCGCCGCTATGGAATTTGTGCCCACCGATGGTGCCTACGCCGCCTACACGGGCGAAACCTTCGGCATGAACTTGATGTTCCTCCACCTGCGCACCGAAAACATCTCCACCGACAACATCACCAGGGTGGAACTATTGCCCGACAGCAACCTGGTGCAGGTCAATGGCTTTCGGGTGTTTGCCCGGGGGCTGGGCAATGTGCAGGTACGGCGGGGGCTAACGCTGGATGTAACGGCGGTGGCCCCTGGTGAACATACCTTTACCGAAGCTCGCTTGATCACCGCTGAGAAGAGCTACACTGCACCGCTAGGCCAGTTGAAGGTGGAAGTCCGCCAGGGCGAACTGTCGCGGGCACAGGTGCTGTTTCAGAGTCGGGGCGAAATTGTGCAGCCCGGGCCAGGCAGCCTGACCATCGCCAACCCTAGCGACACGCCACTCCGCATCAAGCAGCTGACGCCCATGCACCCCCGCATTGCCCTGCCCGAAGGCAGCATCACCGTGAGCGATGGCAGCAGCGAGCAACCCTTTCCGGCGGGCGGGCTGGAGCTTGCGCCCAACGCTCGACTCACGTTCACGCTGAATTGGAAGCTCGATCAGCCTACCGACCGAGCATTCAACATTGACTGGCGACCACTGCTGGTGTTGGAACGCAACGGGGTGGAAGAATACGTGGGCATGATTAACATCATCTTCCGCACTGAACAGGTCAACGCACCGCTGAATTAATCCTCTGTAGACAGGATTAACGGGATTTACAGGATTTGTTGCTTCATCGCTGAACTCAGGGCCATGTCACCGTTCCCCCATCGTGCAGGCTCGGGCGGCTTCGCCCCAAAACTAACCAAAAGCATGATTTGGGGTAGCGCTCCAACGACGTTGACATAGCTCTGGCTAAACTTGATGCAAAAATATGTTAAACGGGATTGACGCAATTAAAGAGAGAGATCGTCCGGCAATCCTGTCAATCCTGTTAATCCTGTCCAAAACAACAGACACAATTGACAGGCTTTGTTTGTGGTTGCTCTGCAAGCAATCCTGTCAATCCTATCCAAACGCAGCGCCTTTTCAACTTAACCCCGCCCAAACCTACGGACTCGCAAACACCAGGTCGGCCACCACCAGACAGTGATCCGAACTGCCAGCACAGCTGACCCGAGCATGCGTTGGGGAAAGCCCGCCGCCGCTCCAGATGTAGTCAATCCGCACCAGCGGCAGGGGTGTGGGCAGGCCACTAAAGCGCTGCGGCTGGTTGGGAAACGTGTAGCCCGGCCCCCACGATGTCTCGCGGAAGCTGTCGTGCAAACGAGCGTCGAAGGCATGGTAGAGCGGCTCACGGTCGCTGAGATTAAAATCGCCGAGCAGCACCAGTGGCCCGGCAGTTCCATCAACCAGCTGAAACAGCTGCCCTGCCTCCCACTCGCGCTGCGTGGCATCGTAGGTGCGCACTTCAGGCAAGCGCAACCAACCGTCGCTCCATCCCAAGTCCACATGCGGCGCTTCCAAATGCACGTTCAGCAGGGTAACGGGCGTGCCGCGCATGTCCAGCGTGGCCTGCTGCCAGGCCCCGTTGGGGTGGCGTGACGTAGCGCGTAGCGGGTAGCGGCTGATGATGCCCATGCCCTGATCAAAGGCGGCGGGCTGCAAAAACTGGTAGGGATATTCTGCCGCCAGTTCTGCCTGAATCGCATCGGCCACCAGGCCCGACAACTCCTGCATGCCCACCACGTCCGGGTTCTGGGCACGAATGGCCGCAATCACAGCGTCGGCATTGTCGTTGCCGTAGAGCACGTTGAAGGTCAGCAGCCGCAAGGCTGGCCGTTCGTTGCTAGCAGCCGTACCACGGGGCAGCAACTGCCCCGCAAAACTCAGCCCGAAGAGCAACAGCAACACCGCAACCACACCCCGCAGAACCAGCGAGCGCAGCAGCAGCGCCAGCGGCAGCAGCACGATCAACGGCGCAAACAACCAGATCGCAAAAATATTGCTCACTTCCATCAGGCCGCTCTGGGTTGGGCGCACCAGCCAGAACAGGGCCAGCCCCAGCATCACCAGGCCATAGAGCAGTGCCCCCACCTCCACGCAGCGTTGCAGAAATTGAATGACGGGTTGAAATCGTGTTGCGACCATGGTGAGTAGAGCTTGGAGATTGGAGATTAGAGATTACCAAGCGGAAATGACGAGATGACGAGATGACAGCTATGCATCAATTTCTCTGACACTTCTCACTTCTCACTTCTTATTTCTCACTTCTTATTTCTCACTTCACTCACGCTAGCGGCAGGGTGAAGTGAAAGGTACTCCCGCTGCCCTCCACGCTCTCGGCCCAGAGCCGCCCGCCATGGCCTTCTACCAGGTGCTTGGCAATTGCCAGGCCAAGGCCGGTGCCACCCGCGTTGCGGTTGCGCGAACGGTCAACTTTGTAGAAACGCTCAAAGACGCGGGGCAGATCCTGGGCTGGAATGCCAATGCCGGTGTCGTGGACGCTCACCAGCAGCCAGCGGCCCGCCGGGTGGGCCAGGGTTGCCGGGGGCCAGGCGCTTCCCACCTCGGCCAGGGCCACCCCCACAGACTCACTCGGCCCCTGGGCCGCCCGCCCCAGCCTGCGCCCGTGGTAAGCGCCGTCTTCACCAAACTGCACAAGCTGACTTTGCACCTCAATCGTGCCTTCTGGGAGCGTAAACTTCACCGCATTGTGCAGCAAGTTGAGCAACACCTGGCCAATGCGGTCGGCATCAATCAGCACGGGCGGCTGGTTTTCTGCCAGATGGGCAGCCAGATGTAATTGCTTGCGGTCGGCCTGGGGGCGCATGCGCTCAATCGTGCGCTCCACGACCTCATCAATGGGCGTGGGTGCCAGCTTCAAGGCCACCCGCCCCGACTCGATCTGAGAAAGCTGGTGCAACTCATCCACCAGCTGAGTCACCGCGTCAATCTCCTGCGACATCTGATCCATCATGCGCTGGGCCACTGGCGGCGGCGGAGCTGATTGGAGCGTTTCCACCAGCAGCTTGAGCGAAGCCAGTGGCGTGCGCAGTTCGTGGGAAACATTCGCCACCAGGTCGCGGCGCGAACGTTCGAGAATGCTAATCTGGGTCACGTCACGGATGAGGAGAAAGGCCCCCTGCAGGGCATCCAGCCGCAGAGCGGTGCAGCGCAGGCGCAGGGTGCGGCCAGTGACAATCGGCTGAAGCGTCGTTTCGCGAGTCTCACCGTCGGCGATGACCTCCTGCACCAGTTCATCGGCCTGGTAGTCACGAATGATCGAAATCAAGCCATTGCCAGCAGCACTGCCACCGTCAAGGTCAAGCAATTCTGCGGCCTGCTGATTGACAAATAGCACCTGGCGTTCAGCATCTACCAGCACCAGCCCGGCATCCAGCGCGGCAACCATGCTTAAAAAAAGGGGCGAACGCTGGTGCGGTTCGTGCTGCATGTCCGGGCGGAGTGGCGGTTCTGCCGAGGAGGACGGGGGCATTGCGCTCAGTGCTGCGTCAGCCCGACGCAGCCGCATGGCGAGGAAAATGGTTGTGCCAACACTGGCAAAAAGGGCTAGCAGCAGGCCAATTTCAACCAGGCTCATAAGGGTTACGCCTCATCGGGCGGCACCTCGAAGCGATAGCCGACGCCCCGCACCGTCTGGATGTAGCGCGGGCGGGCGGGATCCCATTCGATCTTTTCGCGCAGCCAGCGGATATGCACATCCACGGTGCGACTATCGCCCACAAAATCCAGCCCCCAGACTCGTTCCAGCAACAGGTCGCGGGAAAGAGCAATGCCTTTATTGCGGATAAGACAGGTGAGCAGATCGAACTCTTTCTGTGGCATAGTTAACTCGTGGGTGCCGCGCCAGGCCCGGCGGCTACTTGTGTCTACCCGCAGTTTGCCCGCTTCCAGCACCTCGCGGCTGATTCCACCAGGCTGTCGCTCGGTGCGGCGCATAATCGCCCGCACCCGCGCCAGCAGTTCGCCCAGGCTAAAGGGCTTGCTCACATAATCGTCGGCCCCCAGCTCCAGCCCGGCGATCCGATCCACTTCGTCTTGCCGGGCGGTCAACATAATAATCGGCACATCGCTCTCCTGGCGCAAAATGCGGCAGACGGAAAAACCATCGAGCCGGGGGAGCATAATGTCGAGTACCAGCAGGTCAGGGCGTTCGCGCCGGGCCAATTCCAGGCCCTGTACGCCATCCGAAGCCGTCACCACGTTGTAGCCCTCACGTTCCAGGTTGTAACGCAAGGTTTCCGAAAGGGTCGAGTCGTCTTCAACAAGCAGTATGGTTGCCATAAGGTTTGTGTATCCAGGCCGCTACGACCGCAAATTGCACACAAAAAGGGCGGGAGAGGCAAACGCTGTTGTGCTGCCGCTTCCGCCCTGCTGGTCGGGGCGGAGGGATTTGAACCCCCGACCCCCGCGTCCCAAACGCGGTGCTCTACCAGGCTGAGCCACGCCCCGACGCATGGTGAAGGGTAGCAGTTTGTGCCCGCTTTGTCAAGGGCCAACCGCCGCTAGTCTGGCGACCAGGCAAAGTTCAGGTTTGCACCATAATCCTATCCGCAAATGACGCAGAGAATGCAGATGGTTCTGCTCCAATCCGTGTCATCTGCAGAAAAAAAGCACGCTACCCAAGCGCTACAATCTGCATAGCAACAGCCGTAGGCGGCAAAGCGTAGTGTGCTATAATCTACACGAAAGTGTTGGCAAGGAGAATCGAGAACGCACCGATGCGCTGTCCGTACTGTTCCAATCAGGAGACTGACGTTCTCGACTCACGGAAGCTGAACGATGGCGACACCATCAGACGACGGCGCAAGTGCCGCGTCTGTGAACGGCGTTTTACCACCTATGAACGGGTCGAGTCGGTCAGTTTGATGGTGGTAAAGAAAAATGGTGAGCGCGAGCCGTATGACCGGGAAAAGCTGGCCCGTGGTATTCGCACCGCCTGCTACCGTCGCCCCGTTTCCATGCAGCAGCTCGATCAGCTGGTGAATGATATTGAAGCTGCGCTGATGGCCCGCGACGAGCAAGAGGTGGACTCAAAAACCATCGGCGACCTGGTGATGTACCGCCTCCGTGAGATTGATGACGTTGCGTATATTCGTTTTGCATCTGTCTACCGTTCCTTTAGCGACCTGGGCAAGCTGCGCGAAGCGGTTGATGAACTGCTTGAACACCCCCAGGC
>JALONX010000203.1 GCA_025454695.1 Chloroflexaceae bacterium | reverse complement strand
AGCTTCTCGGCGGTGAATAGCTACGCCTCCCACACCAGCCACGAGGCCGGTGCGCCATGGCCTGCGCTGTCGTGGGTGTAGTTGGGCAGCACCCCCCGCACCTGCCAGCCGATGCGTAGTTGGGGCGTCAGCGTCGGGTCAACCAGGCGGCCCGCCACCACCTCGGCCACATAGTCTTCCGGGCGAAGGCGAGCCTCGTAGTCGGCGTAGCCCGGCAGCGCGCCACCGGCCACCATGCCTCGCAGCCCCAACTGGCGAATAAGCCCCTTGCGGGCCTCCATCAACATGTGGGCAATGCCGCGCCCCCGGTACTCCGGGTGGATGCTCATGTCGGCCCCGTAGAGCCATTCGCCCACCGGGTCGTGGTTGGTGAACATGTTGGCCGCTGTGATTCCGTGGTAGTCGTGGGGCAGGAACACCTGCTCGTAGCGGCAGCGGAAGCTACTGCTCTGCCCGACCACCTGCCCATTGTGCAGGGCCACATGCTGGCCCGCCGGAAAAACTCGCAGCTGCGACTCAAACGCTTCCGGCGTCATCCAAACATCGGAAAACAGGTCGGGAAAGCATGTCTGCTGGTGCTGCACCAACTGGGGGATATGTTTATGTTGGGTGTTGACAATCGTAATCATACATCGTTAGAGTCTGTCTGAACAGACTCTCACAAAGGCACAAAGACACTAAGGCGTCACAGAGGTATATACATCTGCCTTCCTTTGCGAGTTTTGCGCCTTTGCGAGAACCACAAGGGTACGCCTTCTCGGAAATCTGTAAAAAATCACAATGTACATGGCTGGTATGCTCAACCGTATGTATGTGCGAGTCCTTTGTGCCTTCGTGTCTTTGTGAGAAATCGCTGTGCGTTAGCGGCCTTGCATCGCCCGCCAGACCTTTTCCGAGCGCAGCGGGATGTCAATATGGCGCACGCCGAGGTGCCGCAGCGCGTCGGCCACGGCGTTGGCAATGGCCGGTGTAGAACCGATGGTGGCCGCTTCGCCAATGCCCTTGGCCCCCAGCGGGTTCAGAGGCGTGGGTGTTTCGGTTTTGTCGGTGGTGAAGGGCGGGAACAGGTCGGCCCTGGGAATGGCGTAGTCCATCAGCGAGCCGCTGAGCAGCTGGCCATTCTCGTCGTAGACCACCTCTTCGAGCAGGGCCTGGGCGATGCCCTGGGCCAGCCCGCCATGCACCTGGCCGTTCACCAGCATGGGGCTGATGCGCGGCCCGCAGTCGTCCACCGAGTAGTAGTTGCGAATCCGCACATCGCCGGTGTCGGTGTCCACTTCTACCACTGCCACATGGGCCCCAAAGGGGTAGATCAACTCCGGCGGCTTGAAGAAGTCGGTCTCTTCCAGTCCGGGGCTGATGTCGTCCGGCAGCTTGTCGGAATAGGCCCGCTTAACTACCCGCGCCCAGGCCACCTTGCTGTCGGGCGCACCACGCACCTGAAAATGGCCATCCACCAGCTCCAGGTCGGCGGGGTTGGCCTCCAGCATCGTCGCCGCGATGCGTCTGGCCTTCTCGCGCACCCGTTCCGTCGCGCGGTAGAGCGCCGAGCCACCCACGGCGATGCTACGGCTGCCCATGGTGCCGATGCCCATTGGGGTGGTGGCGGTGTCGCCGTGTTTCACCACCACGGAGTCGAAGTCTACCCCCAGCATGTCGGCCACAATCTGGGCAAATGTCGTTGCGCCGCCCTGTCCGTGGGGCGAAATGCCGGTGGTGACGGTGACGGTGCCGGTTGGTTCGACCTTCACCTGGGCGCTTTCGTAGGGGCCAAAGCCGCACATCTCCACGTAGGTGGCCAGCCCAATGCCTAACAACTTGTTGCTGCCGCTGGCGATGCGCTGCTGCTGTTCCTCGCGCAGGGCGGCATAGTTGGAAATGTCCAGTGCTTTGGCCAGCGCCCGATTATATTCGCCGCTGTCGTAGGTTTCGCCGGTGGGTGTTTTGTAGGGAAAGGCCTCCGGCGGGATAAAGTTGCGCCGCCGCACTTCGGCCCCGTCCATACCTAGTTCAGCGGCAATGACATCCATCATGCGTTCCAGGTAGTAGGCGGCTTCAGGGCGGCCCGCCCCACGGTAGGCTGCAATCGGCGTGGTGTTGGTGTAGACCACCGTCACCTCAAAGTCAATGTTGGGCACATGGTAGACGCCCACGCCCATGGCCAGCGTCAGGTCGGGGATGCCGGGGGCAACGGGGTAGGCCCCTGAGTCGCCGATGACTCGCATGCGCAGGGCCGTCACGGTGCCGTCTTCAGTCACGGCGGCCTCCAGGTCGGCCACCTGGCCCCGCCCATGGGTAGTGGCCATCATGTGCTCCAGGCGGCCCTCCACCCAGCGCACCGGCGCGTTGAACTGGCGGGCCAGGGCGGCCACCAGCGCATCTTCGGGGTAGATGCCGATCTTCACGCCAAAGCCGCCGCCCACATCCGGGGCGATCACGCGCACCTGGTTTTCGGCCATGCGCAGCACTTTGGCAATCTCACCGCGCATCTGGTGGGGTGCCTGAGTGCTTGTCCAGACCGTTAGCCCGCCGCTCATCGGGTCGGGCATAGCCACCACGGCCCGGCCCTCCATTGGCAGCCCGCAGAGCCGCTGGTTGACCATACGCTGCTTGACGACTTTGAACGCGCTGGCAAAGGCTGCATCGGGGTCGCCCACTTTGCGGCGCTTCACATGGTCAAGGTTGCTCTCCATCTCTTCAAACAGGCGCGGCGCGTCCGGCTCCAGCGCCTTGAGCATATCGGCCACGGCGGGCAGCGGCTCCCAGTCTACATCTACCTCGGCCACGGCATCTATGGCCACCACGGGCGAGGTGGCAACGACGGCGGCGACGGCCTCGCCAACGTGGCGCACTTTATCTATGCTGAGGATAGGGCGGGTGCGTTTGGATTTTGGGCCACCCTCGCCGCCGCTCATGGGCAGCGGGTTGCAGCTGGCCTGCAAATCCTGGCCCGTAATCACGGCGACAACGCCGGGGCGTTTGAGGGCCACTCTGGCATCTATGGAGCGGATGCGGGCATGGGGGTAGGGGCTACGCACCAGGGCCACATGCAGCATCCCCGGCAACTTGAGGTCGCCGACATACTGGCCGGTGCCGGTGATGAGGCGCGGGTCTTCTTTGCGCCGCACTTCAGCCCCGATAAGCTTGGCATACGCCATCGGACGGTTCCTTTCTTCTGCAAGCGTCTTGAGTCTATCTTAACGCGAATCGCAACTTGTGTGCAAGCAGTTTTTACTGCGGAGGGCGCGGAGGTGTTTATTCACTGCCGAGCACGCCGAGGGCGCGGAGGTGTTTTGAGGAGGGCGTTTCTTTTAGGAGGTGAACACGGTGTATTACGTGACGTAGTTCTCCGGCTGAAAAGTAAACCCCGTGACAGCTGAACATTACAAAAAACGCTATCGAGTTACCTCTACACGCCTGCCTGGTTGGGATTACCGGTATGGTTGGTATTTCATAACAATTTGTGCCAGGGCACATGAAGTGTTTTTTGGCATGGTCGAAGGTGAACAGATGAGACTATCGCCAATAGGAAAGGTCGTTGCGGAAGAATGGCTGCGAACCGCCGAGGTGCGACCGAACATTGTGCTGGATGCCTGGGTTGTGATGCCTAATCACGTCCACGCTATCATTGGTATCAATGTTGATCGCGGCGATATTCCTGGCAATACATTGTTGACCAATGATGGCATTGTAGAGACGCCCCGCACAGCAGAAGAAGGAGTCGTCGGGAAAACAATGTTAACCAATGATGGCATTGTAGAGACGCCCCGCCGGGGCGTCTCTACAATGGAAACCAACGAAAATGCATTGACACGAGCGTCGCGCAATGCCAACATGGCACAGCGCGGAGGCCACAACCCGGCCTGGCAATCTGGCTCGCTTGGCGCGATTGTCGGACAATTCAAGTCAATTGTTACGAAGCGAGTACGCGCCGCAGGCTTTGCTGCCTTTGCCTGGCAACAAGGCTACTATGACCGCTGTATTCGTTCGGAGAAGGCATTTCTGAACATCCGCCGCTATATTCAGGAAAACCCGACTCGTTGGGAATTCGATACACTGTACCAAGCCTCTCTGCGTTCTCGGCGTCCTCGGCGGTGAATAAAAAACCTCCGCGGTAAAACCTATGCTCGCCTCGCTCACCGACTCACTCCTCTCCCTGCTCTTTCCCGACCGCTGTGCGGGCTGCCAGCGCATGGGCAGCCTGTTTTGCGCCGGGTGCCAGGCGGCCCTGCGGCCCTACCCGCCCGATCGCACGCCGCCCCAACTTGATGCGGCGGCGGTGGCCTTTGTGTTTGGCGGGCCGTTGCGGGCAGCCATCCACGAACTCAAATACAAAAAGGTGCGGCGCATGGCCCGGCCCTTGGGCGAGCTGCTGGCGGGCCACCTGCGCCATGCGCCGCTGCCTGCTGATGGGCTGCTAGCCGTGCCGTTGCATGCGGTGCGTCGGGCCGAGCGGGGCTTCAACCAGAGCGAGGAGTTGGCCCGCCGTTTGAGTGAGTCGTTGGGGCTGCCGCTGCTGACGGGGTTGGTTCGGGTGCGCAACACCGCCAGCCAGGCCACTCAGTCCGATGTGCGCGCCCGCCACGACAATGTGCGCGATGCGTTTGTGTGGCAGGGCCAGGTGCCGCCGCCCGCCCGCATGCTGCTAGTGGACGATGTGCTAACCACTGGCGCAACCCTCGGAGCATGCGCCCAGGCACTACGGGCGGCAGGCGCACGGGAGGTGCGGGCGATTGCGCTCGCTCGGAGTAGGCCCGATGAGTAGATGAGCGAGTGGGGATTAGTAGGCTAAGTGAAAGTAGTGTCACGCTC
The DNA here is from genome assembly GCA_025454695.1 of Chloroflexaceae bacterium. GTDB lineage: Bacteria > Chloroflexota > Chloroflexia > Chloroflexales > Chloroflexaceae > JALONX01. The sequence goes on along the minus strand of JALONX010000203.1, from coordinate 3,921 downwards.
GTGTATCCAGGATTCGCCAGGCATAGTGAAGATTCTCACGTTCAATAGGGAACGATCTCACAGAGAAGTAGTGAGAAATTTATTGTTGACACAGCTAGATCAGGCTGATAAGCTAGAACGGGTTTGGGAGGCATCTCCTAACTCCCAGGAATTGGGAACGGTCGCTGCTCTGGCACGTCAGTAACAAACACGCACCAGGCTGTGTTGGTTTCATCGGCGGATCTGCGTGCCATACGTCCAGGGTTGTGGTTGATGGCGCTCCCCTGCTGTAGCCCATGCACCACACCACGGCGAATCGGGGAAGGTCACATCGTTTGCCTTTTGCGGAACCAGCGTCAGGAAGTCGTCCCTCGCTGGTGCGTTCGTCCCACTCACACTACAGGCCTTAGCCTCACTTTTCACCTCACGTCGCCCCTGATCTGCCACTGGATGCGCTTTTCCAGGGTGTGATCGCTTTGTTGTTGCGCATGTGCGATTGGATCGCACTGCGCTCCTAAGGCTCTGCCTGTGTCACGCTGCACAGGTCTGGACATACCCCGCCGTTCCGTTCCTGGTTCGACTGCGCTCACACACAGGACGTGAGATGCGCTAGCAGGAAAGGATTTCATGGCAATGTTTTCGTCACTCACCAGGACATTTGCAGGTTTCAATCGCCGCAAGGCGCTGGCGCTTGGCGCTGCGCTGATGATGCCGCTGCTTGCGGCATGCGGGCAAGCGCCACCAGCAACAACGCCCGCTCCAGTTACTACGCCTGGCGGCGGCACAACCCCGTCGCCCGCAGGCAGCCCGGCCACCACGCCCTCACCGGCAGGCTCGCCCGCCGCCCGGACACCCTCGCCCGCAGGCAGCCCGGCCACCACGCCGTCACCGGCAGGCTCGCCCGCCGCCCGGACACCCTCGCCCGCAGGTAGCCCGGCCACCACGCCGTCACCGGCAGGCTCACCAGCCGCCCGGACACCCTCGCCCGCCGCCCGGACACCCTCGCCCGCAGGTAGCCCGGCCACCACGCCGTCACCGGCAGGCTCACCAGCCGCCCGGACACCCTCGCCCGCTGGCTCGCCTGCAACCACGCCGTCGCCCGCAGGCAGCCCGGCTACCACGCCCTCACCGGCGGGTTCACCCGCAACCACGCCGTCGCCCGGTGGAACTGGGACTCCGGCCACAACGCCTAGCCCACGTCCATAGGGTGAATTTGGGGCGGTAAAGCAGAAGGCACGCAGGCCACCGGCCTGCGTGCCTTCACCACAGAACAGAGTTGTATTAATGGCTCGTGCAAAGCCGCAAAGTCGCAAAGTGAGCGCAGAGGCATATTGATCGGCGATCCTTTGTGTCTTTGCGCCTTTGTGTGAGCCTATTTAGACTGCCTCTCAACACTCAACACCTCCGCAATCAACATCGCTTCCTCCCAGTCGCCAACATTGTCCTCGATGCAAACCACCAGATTATGCATGTGAAATGACCTCAAGCAGCCGCCCCAGGAGGCCGTCCTTATCCACAAGCACGCGAAACGCATCGCTGATGATGAAATGGGTGCCAGGATCAATCGGATCGGTGCTGGCCCATGTTGGACTTGCAAACGTCAGTTCAAGCTCCGCCGCAGGCTCAAGTTCCACATGGGCCGACCAGACAACGCCGTAGGTTGCGGTGCGGTGCTGGGCGTAATGAAAGCCAGCCGTTTCAAACGTGAGGTCACGCAGCCATTGCTGGCGTCGCCGCCACCGCTGGGGGTTCTCGGCGACGATCAGCAGATCAAGGTCTGAGTCCGGGCGTGGGTTGCCCCGCGCCCACGATCCACACAGGGCCAGGGCACGAAGTGTAGGTTGGGCTTCAACAAAGCCCTGCGCAAATGTGAGGAGCTGTTCTACCTGGGTGTGGTTCATGCGTCTACTGCGTGCTACGTGCTGCGTACTGCGTACTGCGTGCAGGGTGACGCGTAAAGCCCGGAAAGGAAATAACGGAAATAAGGGAAATTGTTCTGCGCGTGATTTCCTTCATTTCCCTCAGTTCCCTTGAGTTCACCAATCTGCAATCTGCAATCACCCTGCGTCTCTGCGTTAATTGGCTTCCTTCAGCGCCTCGCGGGCCAGCAGTGGCCAGTCGGGGTTGTCTTGCAGCGTCTGGCCCAGCATCACCAGGTCTACGCTGCCGTCCTGAATAACGCTGTCGGCAAGATGGGGATCACCCAGTTGGCCCGAGCCAATCACCGGCACGTCGGGTAGCATACGCTTGATGCCGTTGGCCAGCGGGATGCACCAGCCCGGAAAGCGGGCCAGCTGTACATCGGTTTGCAGGTCAACCGTCACGTCGAGTAGCTTCACGCCTGCGCCCACCAGCCGCCGGGCAATCACCCGCGCGTCCTGAATGGTGAGTCCGTCGGGGTAAAATTCGTCGGCCACCAGCCGCACGCCCACCATGCCCCGCCGTCCCAGGCGTTCTCGAATTGCTTCAACCAGCTCCAGGGCCAGCCGCACCCGCCCTTCCAGGGTGCCGCTGTAACCGTCGCTGCGGCGGTTCAGCCGGGGCGAGGCCAGCTGGTGCAACAGGCTGCGGTCGGCAATGCGCAGCATAATGCCATCGCACTTGGCCCCGGCGGCCCGCCACGCCGCCAGACTAAAGGCCTCGGTTATGTTCCGTAGACTCGCGCTATCGCCGCTGCTCATGCTGGCTGGTGCATCAAGGGTGGCCAGCAGGCGCACGCCGCTGTCGTGAGCAGCCCGCACCGCTCGGCTCAGGCCCGGCACAAAGGCATCGTGATAGAGCCCCAGATGCACGGTGGCGACACCTTCAGGCGGGGGCAGCACCAGCAGCGGCTCGGTGATAATAAGTCCGGGGCCGCCACGGGCCTGCTGGCTATAGTAGTCGGCCAGGGCTGTGCCAATAAAGCCATCGGCAAAGGCGCAACCACTGGCCATGGGTGCCATCACGATCCGGTTCGGTAGCTGGATACGTCCGATCGAGAGCGGGCTGAAAAGATTTGGCATGATCGTCTCGTTGTTTCGGGGCGGCAAAGAACACCAAATTGTAGTATAGTGTAAACAGAAACACAAACGCTGGATGTGCCCATGCGCCTTTCCTTTATCTACCCCATCGTTCTCTGGCTTCTCCTGCTGTTGCCCCTGCTGTGGGCCTTCAGCGCCGCAACCTACCGCGTGCAGGTGGCCCGCCTGGGTTGGCCCCGCTTTGCCCTGCTGTTGACGTTGCGTTCGGTGGCCCTGGCGGCCCTGGTGCTGGCTCTTGCTGGCACGCAACTGGTGCGCCCGGTAGATAATTTGACGGTGGTATTTCTGGTAGACGGCAGCGACTCCGTGGCTCCGGCTCAGCGTGACCAGGCCGTTGCAACCGTGAATGCAGCACTGGCCAATCGGCGTGAGGGCGACCAGGCGGCAGTGGTGTTATTCGGCCAGAATGCCCTGGTTGAACGGGCTCCTGGTGATTTTAGCACGTTGGGGCGGCTTACATCAACTGTGCTTTCCAGTCGCACCAATATTGAGGAGGCCATTCAGCTTGGTTTGGCCCTGTTTCCCGCCGACTCGCAGAAGCGGCTGGTGCTGGTGAGCGACGGGCGTGAAAACGAGGGCCGTGCCATTGAGTCGGCGCAACTGGCCCGCGCCCGTGGTGTGCCGATTGACGTGCTGCAAACCACCAGCGAAGATGGGGCCGATGTGCTGGTGCGGGCGCTTGATGCCCCGGCAGTGGCCCGCGAAGGCCAGGAAGTGCGCCTGACCGCCCGCATTGAGAGCCGGATTGCCACCAGCGGACGGCTGCAAATTTTTAATAACAATGAACTGGTCGGCACCCAGGAGGTGCAGATTCAGCCCGGCAGCAACGATGTGCCAATCACGGTGACGGGCGGCGAGGCTGGTTTCGACCGTTTTGAGGTGCGACTGGAAGCACAGGGCGACACGCAACCGCTCAACACCC
>JALONX010000202.1 GCA_025454695.1 Chloroflexaceae bacterium | reverse complement strand
TGGCGATACTGGCGCACCGCCCGCACCACCACCACTGCCACTGCAACCAGCGCCGCAAAACCAAACACACGCCAGAAAGTTTTCATGCATCCCTCCTGATGGGCGGCATACAAACGCCGCACCGGCAATAAACGAATACGACGATGTTCTCGTAACCTTCCTCGCTATTGTACCATAGACCTAACTCAGCGCCGAGACCGTTACCCTCCCACCGCCGAGGACACCGAGAGCGCACAGAGGAACTGAGCCAATCGTCAATCGTCAATCGCCACAAACCCTCCGCAGCTTCGGCGTGCTCGGTGGTGAATTGGATTCACTTGCGGCGGCGAGCGAAGCCGATGCGCCCCCTGGTGGGGCGGCGGGGCACGCGGGGCCGTAGCCGGGCCAGCAGCTTCGGCACCGGCAGGCGGCGACGGTGGCGTCGCAGCGGGCCAGGCCCTTCCTGCCAGGGTTGGGGCGCTTCGTTGGGGCCGCGCCACACCAGCAGGCTGGCGTGAGGTTCGTCGCCGTCGGGGTAGGTTATCTCAAGAAACGGGTAGCGCTGCTCCTGGCGACGCATGGTGGCAATGTCGTAGATAATCTCCGTCCAGGTGCCGGTGTTGATGTAGCGCTGCCCGCCGCCGAGATGCACCACCCGCGCCAGGTGGGTGTGGCCACACACGAACAGCTTGTTACGGCGATGGGCTGGTGAACGGGCGATTTGCAGCATCGCGCCGGCAAAACTATCGTTAAACTGACGGATCTCGCGGCGCAGCTGGCGGCTGGCCTCCACCTGCACTTGCTCCAGCACCTCGTCCGAGGCTACTGGCGACACCACCGTGTCGGCCAGGGCACCGCCGAGCTGCCGCGACACAATGCGCTGGCGGGCCACCCGCTGCCGCCGCAGCTGCGCCACCTGCTGCCACAGGCCCGCCAGCAACGGGTTGCTCAGCCAGCCCCCTGGCCCCGCACCGGTGATGGGCATGCGGTGAGGTGGCGGCCAGGCCACCACCTGGAAGAACCCTAACAGCCCCTGAGCTACAAAGCGGCGCGAAGCTCGGTCACGCAGGCGGGGCAGGGCCACCATGTACCAGAAGAAGGCCGACGAGGGCTTGACGTTATCCAACAGCGGGGCTACTGGCAGCGGCGAGTCCTCCAGGTCGTTAAAGACCTCCTTCACCATCTGCGTGCCCCGCACCACCTCAAATGGCTCGCTAATCCCTTCAAAATTGACGAAGCTGTTCCACGAGTCGAACTGGTTGCCATGTACAAGGTAGACGCCGCCGCCTTCGTAGCTGATGCCAAAGCGCAGCCGTTTGTCATCATTGGAAAGGCTGAGGTACTGGCGCAGCAGTGCTTTTGCGCTAGCGTAGTGCATCTCAAAGTCGTGGTTGCCGATCAGCACGGTGAGCTGATTGGCGGGCTGGGCCACAAATGTTGTTAGTGCCTGCATGAAGGTCTGATGGGCATCGAGAATGGTCTGGAGCCGCAGCACCGCCGCCGTTTCCGACCAGTCATCATCATCAAGATCGTTCAGGCGCACCTGCAAAAACTCAAAAATATCGCCCGCCAGAATTAACTCAGTTGGTTCACCGTTGAGCAGGTGGTGCTGCACAAACGCGGCAAACGCATCGTCATCGTCAAAATCATCAAGCCGATCACCCGCACCCAGGTGCAGGTCGCTGACAATGATGCGGCGCATAGCGGGGTTAATTTCGTGGCGGGTAATGGAAGGGGTGGTATGGGAGGTTAACACCAGCCGCACCGGGCGGACGCGAACCCAGACCCAGCGTGAAGCCAGCGTAAGCATAGCTAGCACCAGCGCCATGCCACTGAGCGACAGGAGCCAGCGCCGCAATTTTCGCCAATCAGGCCAACCTACGTACTGCACCGATGAACGCTTCTATCCTGGCCGGGTCTTTGGTGCCTTGCACCTCAACGCCGCTACTCACATCCACGCCCCAGGGCTGCACGCGGGCAATCGCCTCGGCCACATTCTCCGGCGTGAGTCCACCGGCCAGCAGCAGTGGCGTGCGTCGGGCCAACTCCGCCGCCCGATCCCAATCGGCCACTGTGCCAGTGCCGCCGTAGCTGCCAGGCACATGGGCGTCAATCAACAGCAGTGGAGCGTTGGCAGTTGGCAGTTCAGCAGTTTGCAAACTGCCAACTGCGGGCTGCAAACTGTGGCTAATCCATTCCGCTTCTTCTGCCGAGCCGTCGAGCCGCAAAGCCTTGATAATGGGACGATTGATGGCGGCGGCCTGTTGCAGCGATTCGGTGCCGCTGAGTTGCACGTAGTCCAGGCCGCAATGTTCAGCAATCGCGTTGATCTGGCCCGAGTCTTCGTTCACAAACAGGCCTACTAGCTTAACGCGCTGGCCCGCCGGGCTGTAGCGCAGCGCGGCCACCAGCGAGGCAGCCTGGTCGGCACGCACCTGGCGACGGCTGGGGGCAAACACCAGGCCCACCCAGTCGGCCCCGGCGTTTGCAGCTGCTAGCAGCGGTTCAATTGTGCGTAGGCCACAGATTTTGATAATCATTAAAACAACGTAGTGCGGACTTCAGTCCGCGTTAGCAACGGACTAAAGTCCGCACTACGATAAGTTCATGTTAGCCTTCGGCGGGCGTTTCTTCCTTCAGCCGGTAGTAGACCCGCTTGCCCCGGCCCACCCGCTCCACCATGCCCTGGTTGATGGACTGCTTGGCCATGGTGCGCAGCTGCTCGTTCGTGCGCCCGATGCGGTTCTGCGTGCGCAGGTTGCGCAGCGCATCGAACATCTGCACAAAGGAAACCGGTTTGCTGAAGCCACGCATCATCTCGTTAAAGATCTGCCATTCGTCCTCAGTAAAGGCGATCATTTCGTCGGCCCCACCGCTGTCCAATCCATCCTCGGCCTCGTCTGCAACGGGTTCGCTGATGGACTCAGCAGCCACTGGCGCAGCAACCTCGGTCGGCTCCGCTGCCGCAGGCTCGGGCGCAAGCTCCGGCGCAGCAGGTGCTGCAGTCTCAACCACGGGAGTTGCTGCCTCAGGCGCTGCCACGGCTTCCGGGGCGGCACTTTCGGCTTCGGCGGCTTTGGCTTTGGTCGTTTTGCGCGAGCGGCTGCTGCCACTCTTCGCACGGCCCTTGCCCGATTTTTTGCTTTCGGCGGGCGGCTCGGCCACCGCTTCGGCGGCTTCGGCGCTGGCCTCCGGTGCGGCTTCCGCCCCAGCCACCGGCGCTTCTACGCTGGCTTCTGGCGTCGCCTCAAGGGTGACTTCCGGCGCTTCTGCTGTGGCGGCTTCTGGCGCTACGGTTTCGGCAACCACGTCGCCTTCAGCACTGGCTTCAACCGCTTCGGGCGCAGCCTCAGCCGTTTCGGACACCAGCGGCTCCAACTCCTCGCCGTCGTCCTCGCTGCCCATCGGCACTTCATGCAGGTTGAGTCCACCAGAGCGACCACCCCGGCGGCGACGGCGGCGGCGGCCAGCCGGTGCGGGGGTTGTCGCCGTTTCGGCTGGCGTGGCAACGCGGGCCTTGGGCTGTTCTTTGCGACCATTGGAAAGCACCGCTACGTCGAGCATCGGCTCAACCGACGGCTCTTCCTTCAGGTCGGCGGCGAACTGCGAAAGTTTGGCCGGGTCTTCGCCGGGCAAGAAGACCTCGTTCACCGTGCCGCTGGTGAAGATCTGCACCTTGCCCCGCTTTTCGGCGTCCATCACAAAATCTTTGAACTTTACGAAGGGCCGCCCACTTAAGTCTTTGTAGCGGCTCTCCTTAAAGTCACCGCCCATCAGCTCCTTCATCACCAGCTTAAGCGAACCAAGCGTGGAAACGTAACCCCGTTTGCGCACCAGGTGTACCGGCTCGGCGGTGGGGGCGGCGGGGGCAGGCTCAACAGCTATGGCCACGGCGGGCACGTCGGCGACGCGGGCGGGCGGCTCGGCGGCGGCGGCGGCGCGCACATGGCGGGCGGCGGGAGTAGCTTTGCCAACCAGTTGCTCGTAGAAGACAAACTCGTCGGCGCTCTGGGCCAGGTGGGTTGAGGCGGCCCCACCAATGCCAATGATGATCACTTCTTTGCCCTGCTGGCGAATGGAGTTCACCAGTGGGATAAAGTCGCGGTCGCCCGTGGCAAGCACAAAACGGCCAATATTGGTGTTGGTGAACAGCGTTTTCATGGCATCAATACAGAGATTCATGTCAACGCTATTTTTGATGGCCCGGCCGGTGCGTCCCATCTCCTTGTCGTAGTAGTAGGTGGGCACATACATCGGCTCGATGCCGTTGGCGTACAGGGCGCTCGTCACCCGGGGGTAACGGTACCAGTCGGCGTAGGCCCGGGCGATCACCACCCGACCCAGGTCATTACACCGATCCATAATTGCTTCGAAATTGGGGTTGGCGTCAAGCTTGTCGCGTACACTGACATAGACGTTTTCAAAATCTATGAAGACCGCAACGTCGGGGCGCTTGTTCTCGTAGGACATCGTTGGTGTTACTACACTCCTGTGGTAGAAACGTGGGAGGTGGAAAGGGGTGAATTGCTTCGGCGCCAGCAACACCATGCGTTCAGCCAGGGTATCACAGCGGCATGTGGGGCAGAAGAACCATTCGCGACATCAGGGCCAGCCTTCTGGCTCACCCTCGTTCGCACCTCTTCAAACCTTACCTGTGGAACCTGGCGCAACGCAGCGGCACAGCGCCGGAAAAATAGACCTCGATCAACCTCTGTTGACGAATAAAAACCAGATGTTCGTTTTGCAGCCGGGGCGATTGCACCGCCTTGCGTGCCACTGCTGCACCGTACTCCTTAACTATAGCACCCGCGTGCCGTTCGTGCAAACGGCACTTTGGCCCCGCTATGAACAACATGCATGTTTTTTCCACAGATTACGCAGATAACGCAGATTACGTACATGCACTGATGCCTTAACAACCCTCCGCGTCCCCTTCGACAGGCTCAAGGCAGGCTCCGCGTCCTCCGCGGTGAATTACAGACTCATAATCTCGCCATAGGCCAGCAGGCGCAGGCGTAGCTCCTCCAGCCCAACCCGGCCCAGGCCGTAGTCGCGCCAGGCCAGCAGCGCCGCCCGTAGCATGCCAGCGCGGGTGATCGCCCGGTGCATGGCTAGCGTTAGCGGAGAGTAGTGCTGCCGCATAAAATGCACCCGGCTGCGGTGCAGTTCCACCAGCATGCGGCGGCGAAACTGGCGGGTAGCCGCGCCGCCAACATGCGTCACCCGCGCCTGGGGCACCTGCCAGATGGCCCAGCCCGCCTGCCGCAGCCGCCAGCACCACTCCACCTCCTCGCTGTACATAAAGTAGCTCTCGTCGAAGCCGCCAACCTCGGCCAGCGCCGTGCCTCGCACCAGCATACATGCGCCCAACGGATGGTCAATCGGAAAAGGCAACTCGCCCGCCTGCTCCTGGGGGTAGCGCCCGTGCCACCAGGAGTTGTAGAAACGACCGGGTAGCACCTCGCCCGGCGGAAACACCTCCAGCAGACTCATGCTGAGGCTGGGAAAACGAAAGGCCGCCGCCTGCAGCGTGCCATCGGGGTTGAGCAAACGCGGCCCCACCATGCCCACCCGTGGGTGCGCTTCCAGAAAGGCCACCAGCGCCTCGATTGCACCGGAGTGAACAACAGTGTCAGGGTTGAGCAACAGCACGTGAGTGACGAGTGACGAGTGACGAGTGACGAGTGGAAGTGGTTCCTGGTTCTCGGGTCTCGGGTCTCGGGTCTCGGGTCTCGGGTCTCCGGTCTCCGGTCTCCGGTCTCCGGTCTCGGGTCTCGGGTCTCCGGTCTCTCCGCAGAGCTGCCGCATGCCCAGGTTGTTGGCGGCAGCAAAGCCCAGGTTTTCATGCAGGGCCAGCAGTTCCACCTCAGGAAAGCAGGCACGCACCATGGGGGCACTGTCGTCAGCTGAGTTGTTGTCTACCACCACAATCCGCAGGGACAGCGTACATGTGCGGAGCGAGTTCAGGCAATCGCGAAGCAGGGCGCTGGTGTTGAAGGAAACGATGACAACGCCGAGGATAGAGGATGATGCAGCCATAGCGGGCAGATTGTAGCGCGAAAGCGGAGCGGACGCAAGGTACAGCCAGACTTTAACGCAGAGACGCAGAGACGCAGAGCAACTGAGCAATTGAGCGTGCAGTTTTCTCTTCTGCTCCAATCTCCAATCCCTCATCTCCTTCAATCTCTTTCATGGTTCACGGTTCAAAATCACTGGGCCAAGCTCGCTACAGTAGACGAGGGGGAAGCCTGCAGCGGTGGTGTGGACGGAGTGGGCCGCCATGCCGTCGCTAAATACCAGCAGATAACCCGGCACAATTGCCTGGGTGTAGCTTTGCCCCGGAGCCGGGCAGCCCAATGCGCCGTCGCGCCACTGCTCCTCGCGCTCGCTTTCCAGCCGGAGACTTTCCGCCGGAATCTTGAGGTGCGCGGCCAGAGCGTTGCGGGCCAGTTGCGCCCTGGTTGGCGTGGCGGCAGGCGGTGTGGCCGTGGGCAGCACCGCTGGCGAGGGACTCTCAGCCGGGGTTGGAATGGCAGCAGCCGGGCTAGCAGCAGCCGGGCTACCAGCAGGTAGCAGATTGCTAGCGGGCGTAGCACCACAGGCGGCCAGGGCCAACGCCAGCAAAACGATCACAAATGTACGCATGGTTCGCTTCCTGATACAATGCAGTTGGCAGTTGGCAGTTGGCAGTCGGCAGTCGGCAGTTGGCAGTTGGCAAGATTACGCATCACGTTTCACGCATCACGTTTCACGCATCACGCATCACGTTTCACGTTTCGTGTTTTGCGCATTACGCTTCACGTTTCACGTTTACCCACTATGTTACTACCATTTGCGATTGAACTAGCCTACCGGGCGGGCGAGATTTTGCGGGCGGGCTTGCAGCAGGCCCGGCACACCGAAAGCAAAGGCCCCACCGACCTGGTGAGCGACATTGACAAGGCCAGCGAAGCCATGCTCGTCGCCGCCATTCGCCAGCGTTTCCCCAGCCATAGCATTGTAGCCGAAGAAGGCAGCAACACCGAGGGCGACCACTACACCTGGGTCATTGACCCCCTGGATGGGACGCTCAACTACGTTCACGGGTTCCCCTGTTTTAGTGTTTCGATTGGGCTACTCCTGGATGGTGTGCCGTACCTTGGTGTCGTCTACGACCCGTTGCGGGACGAATTATTCAGCGCCGAACGAGGCCAGGGTGCGTTCTGCAACCAGCAACCCTTGCGCGTTTCCACTACGCCTAGCCTGATTCAATCACTCCTCACCACCGGCTTCCCTTACGAACGGGCCAGCCTGGCTGACAACAACCTCAAGGAATTTTCGCGCATCCTGATGCATGCACAAGATGTGCGGCGGCCCGGTTCAGCGGCGCTCGATATGGCTTACGTGGCGGCGGGGCGGTTCGATGGCTACTGGGAACTGGGCACCAAAGCCTGGGATCTCGCCGCAGGTGCGGTGCTGGTGACCGAGGCGGGCGGGCAGATTACGGGCTGGCAGGGCGAGGCGTGGAACCCCTTCCAGGGGCGCATCGTTGCCACCAACGGGCAGATTCACGCAGAACTCTTGCAGTTACTCAAACCTTAAACGACGAGGCCCACATGCTGCGGGCCTCGTCCACAAATTCGGGTAATTCAGCCAGGCTACTATTTGCCGAAGGTCAGCGTTTCAGCCATCTGGCGGAAGAGTGGCGTGTAGGTGGCCGCTTTGGCCTCAGTTGTGGTGAACGTCATCACCAGCGCATTTTTGTCCTGGATGACGATGTATTGGGACAGGGCGATGGGGGTCTGGCCGCCCGCAGCGGTATTCAAGCTGTAGCCATAGCTCAGCTCCCGCGCTTCTAGCGCCCCCAGTTGCACCGTTTCCACCTTCACATCGCTCACGCCGGGCAGCTGGCCCTTGATCTGGTCAACGTTGACCTCGGTATACTGGTCAAGGCTCAGGTCAATCGGCAGCGGCTGCACCAGAATGTTCACGTTGGTAGCAAAACCATCAGTCAGTGCATCCGGCGAGCTATCGAAGCCAAAAAACTTAATGCCTGCTGCCGCCATCTGGCGCGCCTGGGCATCAAAAATTTTGGCGAACTCGGGGTTGCTCGACTCAAGCGCTTTCAGGCTTTCGTCAAGCATACCGGCGTCCATGTCAATCTTCTGCCAGCCTTCCGGCATGCCAAGGCTCAACCCTTCGCTGGCCACATCATAGCGCTGCCAACCACTCGGCAGCGCAGCAGGGGCCGCAACTGGAGCAGTTGTGGGCGCGGGGGCGGTGGTAGCAGCCGGAGCCGTGGTCGCCGCTGGTGCAGTGGTGGCAGCCGGAGGTGTGGTAGGCGCGGCGGCGGTTGTGGGCGCGGCGGGAGCGGTGGTGGGTGCGCTGGCGGCGGTTGGGCCGGCAGCGGGTGTACCGCCACCACAGGCGCTCAAGGCCATACCCACCGCCAGAACCAGAGCCGGAACATACTGTTTCTTTTGCATGAAAACTCCTTAACTAAATTTATACCTCACTGCTCTATTGTACACGGGTTGCACAAAAAAGCGAGGAGAACGACAATAGTGGCCCCAATAAACATCGTCGGGTAGGGTGGGACGCGCTTGTTGTTCCCTACCGTATAACGAAGGAGTGATGGAGTTTTTGTATGCCAGAACGTCAAAACATCAGTAGTGGCACGCCCTGGGAAACCCTGGCCGGTTATTCACGGGCCGTTCGCGTCGGCCAACATGTATTTGTGGCGGGCACCACTGCCTCCGACAGCAGCGGTGCGGTGCAACATCTTGGCGATGCAGGTGCGCAGGCCACCTACATTCTGCGCAAGATCGAACGGGCGCTGGCGGAAGCAGGCGCAACCCTGGAACATGTCGTTCGCACGCGCATCTTCGTGCAGCAGGTGGACGATTGGGAAGCGGTGGCCAAAGCTCACGGCGCAATTTTTGCCCACATTCGCCCGGCCAATACCCTCGTCCGCGCCGAGATGATCAACCCCGCCATGCTGGTCGAGATCGAAGCTGATGCCATTGTGCCTGAAGAGCGGTGAGCAAATTTCCATCTGTTTCGGGGAGACTGTACCTTAACGGTGTGACAAGTAGTGTCACATCCCAGGCGCTGCGGTATAGCACGGTCGTAGCGCGTTTGACGATGATGCCACACCACCCAGCCGCAACACTCTCCCAGTTCTAGCGTGATATAATGATGAATATCACAAATCACATAATGTAGGAGAAAATCATGGCGAATAGCTTTGGAGCGCGGGCGCGGTTGCAGGTGGGCAGCCGCGAGTATGACATCTACCGCCTTGACTCGTTGGAACAGCACGGCGTCAATCTCAGCCGTTTACCCTTTTCACTGCGGATTTTGTTGGAAAACCTGTTGCGAACGGAGGATGGCGTCAACGTCACCGCTGATGATGTGCTGGCGCTGGCTAACTGGCAGCCCAAGGCCACGCCCGACCGGGAGGTGGCCTTTACGCCCGCCCGCGTGATTCTGCAGGATTTTACCGGCGTGCCATGTGTGGTTGACCTGGCCGCTATGCGCGATGCCATGGCTGCCCTCGGCGGCGACCCGGCGAAAATCAACCCGTTGCAGCCGGTGGAACTGGTGATTGACCACTCGGTGCAGGTGGATGCCTACGGCAGCGAGGCGGCCCTGCTGATCAACACCGACCTGGAATTTCAGCGCAACCAGGAGCGCTACGCCTTTCTGCGCTGGGGTCAGAAGGCCTTTGAGAACTTCAAAGTGGTGCCCCCTGGCAACGGCATTGTGCATCAGGTGAACCTGGAATACCTGGCGCGAGTCGTGTTTTCCACCGATGAGAACCCCAACGCCAGCGGCACGCCCCTGGCCTACCCCGACACGCTGGTCGGCACCGACTCACACACGACGATGATCAATGGTCTTGGCGTGCTGGGCTGGGGCGTTGGCGGCATCGAGGCCGAGGCGGCCATGCTGGGCCAGCCGGTTTCCATGCTCATCCCCCAGGTCGTCGGCTTTAAGCTCACCGGCCAGCTGCCCGAAGGGGCCACCGCCACCGACCTGGTGCTGACCGTGACCGAGATGCTGCGCAAAAAGGGCGTCGTCGGTAAGTTTGTTGAATTTTACGGCCCTGGCCTGGCCAACCTGCCCCTGGCCGACCGGGCGACGATTGCGAACATGGCCCCGGAGTATGGCGCAACATGTGGCATCTTCCCGGTAGACGCCGAGACGCTGCGCTACCTGCATTTCTCGGGCCGCTCGGACGAGCGGGTGGCATTGGTGGAAGCCTACATGAAGACCCAGGGCCTCTTCCACACGCCTGATGCGCCGGAGGCCGAATATTCGGATACGCTGGAACTGAACCTGAGTAGCGTGCAGCCAAGTGTGGCCGGGCCAAAGCGGCCCCAGGATCGGGTGTTGCTGACCGAGGTGAAGCAGAACTTCCGCGAGGCCGTGCCGCTCATCCTCAACCCCGCCGCACCCAAGGTGGCCGCGCCAACCGTGGGCCGCTGGGAGGGTGAAGGGGGCAGCCCGCCCGACCAGAACGCTGCCACCAGCGAGATTATGCCGTCGGATGATTACGCCCTTGAGCCGTCGGCGGTGAAGTACATGTTGCAGAATAGCGAAGCGGTGCTGCACCACGGCTCGGTGGTGATTGCGGCTATCACCAGCTGCACCAACACTTCCAACCCCTCGGTGATGCTGGCCGCCGGGCTGCTGGCCAAAAAGGCGGTCGAAAAGGGGCTTAGCTCGAAGCCCTGGGTCAAAACGTCGCTGGCCCCCGGCTCCAAAGTGGTGACCTACTACATGGAGCAGGCGGGACTCACGCCCTACCTGGAGCAACTGCGCTTCCACACGGTGGGCTATGGCTGCACCACATGTATCGGCAACTCCGGCCCGCTGCCAACGGAGATTTCGGAGGCGATTGAGAAAGGCGGCCTGGTGGCCACCTCGGTGCTGTCGGGCAACCGCAACTTTGAGGGGCGGGTGCAGTCGGAGGTCAAGGCCAACTACCTGATGTCGCCGCCGCTGGTGGTGGCCTACGCCCTGGCCGGGCGAATTGACATTGACATGACCAGCCAGCCCTTGGGCAAAGACCGGGACGGCAACCCGGTCTACCTGCGCGACATCTGGCCCAGCCAGCAGGAGGTGCAGGAGACGATTGGCCAGGCCATTCAGTCGGACATGTTCCGCAAGACCTACGGCCAGGTTTTTATCGGCGATGAGAAGTGGGAGAACCTGGATATTCCAGAGGGCAACCGCTACGCCTGGCCCCCTTCGACCTACGTGAAGAAGCCGCCCTACTTTGATGGGATGAGCCGGGAAGCGCCCGCCAGCGTGGCCGACATCGAGGGGGCGCAGGTGCTGGCGGTGCTGGGCGACAGCATCACCACCGACCATATCTCGCCAGCGGGCAGCATCAAGGCCAAATCGCCCGCCGGGCAATACCTGATGAGCCGGGGGGTCGAACCGGCGGACTTCAACTCCTACGGTTCGCGGCGCGGCAACGACGAGGTGATGGTGCGAGGCACCTTTGCCAACGTGCGCCTGCGCAACAAGCTGGCCCCCGGCACCGAAGGTGGCTTTGCGCCCTACCTGCCCACCGGCGAGGTGCTGAGCATCTACGACGCGGCGATGAAGTACAGGGCCGACGGCACGCCGACGATTGTGCTGGCGGGCAAGGAGTATGGCTCCGGTTCCAGCCGCGACTGGGCGGCGAAGGGGCCGTACCTCCAGGGCATCAAGGCCGTCATCGCTGAGAGCTTTGAGCGCATCCATCGCTCGAATCTGGTGGGTATGGGCATTCTGCCCTTGCAGTTCCTGCCCGAAGAGAACCCTGAGTCGTTGGGGCTGACTGGCCACGAAACCTTCGACATTGTGGGGCTGAGCGAGGGCATCGCCACCAACTTCGCGGGCGGGCGCGTGCTGGAGGTGCGGGCTACCCGCGCCGACGGCAGCATGGTGAAATTCAACGCCACCGTGCGGATTGACACGCCCAAAGAGGTGGACTACTACCGCCATGGCGGCATCTTGCAGTATGTGCTGCGGCAGCTGCTGACGGCGTAGGCGAGTGACCCTTCGACAGGCTCAGGGCAGGCGGAGTGACGAGTGGTGAAGCTGCACTGGGGCTACCGGGCCAGCGGTGAGATCAACGCTCGTCTGATTGGGCGCATTGTGATCAATGCAGAGACCGGTCAGCTGCCGCAGCAGCACATGTACCGCATGAAAATGCCGTATGTGCGGCAGCTGACCGGTCTAACCATGCACGGGTTCATCGAAGCTTTGCTATGAGTTCGCCGAAAATGACACCCCCGCGAGGCTGAAGGGCTTCACGGGGGGTGGTTTTTGCGACTTTGTTGGAGAGTGAGGGATGCATTGATAGACAAGGCTACGTAGGACTTATATACAAGGTGAAAAAGATATACTGTACGACAAACATTGCAAATATCCCGACTAACACGAGAATGAACCTGGTGATGATCCAGCGCCAGTTGATTTTCCTTTTCATATGAGGCTCCTGCGGGTTGACGTAAGATTTGTGGTGAAGTGATGACTCTCGAAAACAGTACACCCCGCGAGGCTGAAGGGCTTCACGGGGGTGGTGTTGTTTAGAATGCAGGGCTACGCTATGTTGGCTGAACATAGAGGG
>JALONX010000201.1:11116-11532 GCA_025454695.1 Chloroflexaceae bacterium | reverse complement strand
GGCCATGACGGCGGGGTTTGTGGCGGGGCCAAGCCTGAGCGTGCAGATACAGAATCGGTATGGGTTTGGGCCATTGTTTCTGCTCACTGCCATGTGTTACGCAGTGGGCGCATGCTGGAACTACTGGGCCTTGCTCCGCCCCAGAGAAACAGCTGGCCCGTTCAAAAGCTAGGATAAGGATGACTGTATGTTCGGCCATGTTCGAGCAGCCACGTTGCTGCTGGTTGATGGTGAGGTGGAACGCACAACACGGCTCGCGGCTCTATTACAACAGTGGGGCTACCAGGTTCACACGGCGGCTACAGCGGCTACAGCGCTGGCCACGCTGGCTACCATGCAACCCGATGTGCTGCTGCTCGCGGCGCGGCTACCTGACGGCGACGGCCCAACCTTGCTCGCGGCCATACGCCAGCAAG
>JALONX010000201.1:0-11092 GCA_025454695.1 Chloroflexaceae bacterium | reverse complement strand
CAGACGGAAACCTACCTCCATGCGCTGCAATACGGCGCACAGGACTACATCACAGCACCCCTCAACCCCGGCGAAGTGCTGGCCCGCGTGGCCACGCAGGTGCAGGCCTACCAGGCCCGTGCGGCGCTGCTGGCCGAACAACGGCGGCTAGCCTTGCTCTACAACATCGCCCGCGACATGGCCGCGAGTCTCAACCTGGACGAGCTGCTGCAACACATCGTGGCGGGAACTGTGGTGGCGGTGCGGGCCACCCATGGCACGCTCATCCTGCTAAATGACCGCAGCGGCCCCCGCATCACCACGGCCTCGCAGCAGGCCAGCACCCCCGCCAGCGAAACAACCATCCGCGTGATTAAGCAGGGGCTGGCGGGGTGGGTGTTGCGCACGGGGCGCACCGCCCTCATCCCCGATGTGGAACAGGACGAGCGCTGGCTGCCCATGGCCAATTCGCCCTACCAGGCCCGCAGCGCCGTGGCAGTGCCCTTGTTGAGCACCCGGCAGAATCGTCTGGAGGTCAGCGGGGTGTTGACACTTTCGCACGATCAGCCGGGCGCATTCACCGAAGATGACGTGAGTCTGCTCGAAAGCGTGGCCGACCATGCCCGGCTGGCGATTCGGCAGGCCCGGCTCTACAATGCGGTGGTGGCCGAGCAGCAGACCTTGCAAGCCATTCTGGCCAGCGCCCGCGAAGGGGTGCTTGTCACCGATGCGCAGGGCCAGGGGCGGCTGATCAACCCCGCAGCTAGCCGCGTCTTGCAGCTTGCGCCGGAGCAGTTTGTGGGGCAGGCCCTTGATCAGCTGGCGTTCCCCGAACCGCTGCGGCTGCAGCTGGTGAATCCACATGAAAGCCGTGATCTGGAACTGGAGCTATTTGAACGCTCTTACCGGGTGCTGGTTGCGCCAGTCGCTCGGGCGGGCGGCGGGGCGGTGGCGGTGCTGACCGATGTCACCCACTTCAAGGCCCTGGATGAGCTGAAAAACCAGTTCCTTTCCACGGCCTCCCACGATTTAAAATCACCGCTGAGCGTGATCAGCGGCTATGCCCAGGCGCTGCCGCTAGCCGGGCCGCTGAACGAGCAGCAGCAGCATTACGTGCAGCGCATTGAAGAAAACGCCCGCCGCATGGTGGCGCTGATTAGTGATTTGCTGGATTTAACCACCATGGACAGTGGCCTGGGCTTGCGCCGCGCTCCCTGCCAGCTCAACCAGCTGGTGCAGAGTGTGGTTGAGAATGACGTGGCAAAGGCCAGCCAGCAGCGCCTCACACTGCGGAGCGCACTGACGCAGGAACAACTTACGGTGCTGGGTGATGCGGGGCGGCTGCGGCAGGTGGTGGAAAATCTGCTTACCAACGCCATCAAATACACACCTGCCGGGGGCACGATTGACGTAATGTTACAACGAGACGACTCACACGGGTTGCTGGTGGTGCGCGACAGCGGCATCGGCCTGAGCGCCCAGGATGTCGAGCGAGTCTTTGAACGCTTCTACCGGGTGCAACCAGAGGCGAATATGGTGGAAGGGACGGGCCTGGGGTTGGCGATTGTGAAGACGATTGTGGAGGCCCACGGTGGCGCGGTGTGGGCCGAAAGTGTGCCCGGCCAGGGCAGCAGCTTCAAGGTGCGCCTGCCCCTGATAGGTGGCTAAGTCAACTCTCACAAAGGCACAAAGGCACAATGTGAACACAGAACCATGTTCGTGTGCGACGCTTTGTGCCTTTGTGAGAACCAGCTAGGAATTACACCCGTTCGCGGGTGCGCTGCACACGACGCGCCGCCGCTAGCAGTTGCTGTTCGCTGCCCTCGTGCGGTGTCTCGCTAAGTTGGGGCCTGGGGCTGCCCGCCACCTGGCTGCTAACGCGGGCAACATCATCAAACCAGCGGTTCAGGTCTTTCCAGGGCCAGAGAAAGGTGCGGGTGCCCACCCGTGCCCACGTGCGAATGTTGTTGAATGGGAACAGGCGCAGTTGGTCTACGTTCAGGCGAGCCAGGTTTTCCAGCAGCGGCTCCAGGTGCTCGGCTGCGGAGGTGCCACGGGGCGGGTTGATGACGTTGAGCGTCTGGCGGCGCAACTCTTCGGCCAGAGTTAGCACCCGCACCGGGCCAGGGCCACGCATGGCGGTCTGGCATGCCAAGCGGTTGCCGTTCGCAATGCGCGACTGGGGAAACCAGATTTCTTCAGCCTTGGAGAGCTTGTTCAGGTGTTGTGCCCCGTCCAACACGCGGCACTGGCATGTCTGGCAAATGCCCTGACCATCGCACACAAAGCCGATGTGGGCCCCATTGCGGCGGGCCACATCGAGCAGGCGCTCACCAGGGTTGGCTTCATACGCAACATCATTAATAATGACAACCGGCATTGGTTTCTCCTCTTGCTGCTGGGGCGATTTCGACTATTGTACCATAAGCTTGTGACGCTTTGCACAGGACTAGCAATTTGCTGCTGCTATTGTTGTATGCTATACTACAAAGCGGTGCGTTGCGCACCAAATACACACATCTCCCGATCATATGGCTCCTGCTGGTGTGGCACCAGTCCCCATGTGATGTGAAGGAGGTGGCGGAGATTTCTTTATCACACAAGGAGTAGACAGGCTCGTATGACACAGGCAGCACCCCGGATCGTCTCGATCAAATCGCTTCTGGAAGCAGGCGCACACTTCGGCCACCAGACGAACCGCTGGAACCCAAAAATGCGCCAGTATATTTTTACGGCGCGTAACGGTATTCACATTATTGACCTGCAAAAAACCGTCGCTGGACTCACTACCGCTTATCAGTTTGTGGCCGATATTGTGGCAGGCGGCGGCAAAATTCTGTTTGTGGGCACCAAAAAGCAAGCCCAGGAAGCCGTGGCCGAAGAAGCGAGCCGGGCTGGTCAGCTCTACATCACGCAGCGCTGGCTTGGTGGCACGCTCACCAACTTTAGCACCATTCGCCAGCGACTGAAATACCTGGCCGATCTGGAAGCCCAACGCGACCGGGGCGACTTCGCCCGGCTCACCAAGGCTGAAGGGCTGAAGCTGGAAGAGGAGATTGGCAAGCTGAACCGGGTGTTTGGCGGCATCAAAACGATGGATCGCCTGCCCACCGCCCTCTTCGTGATTGACCCGCACAAAGAAGATCTGGCCGTGCAGGAAGCAACCAAAGTTGGCATTCCGGTGGTGGCAATGGTTGACACCAACTGCAACCCCGACCTGATTGATTATGTGGTGCCATGCAACGACGACGCCATTCGCGGCATTCGGCTCATGACCAGCAAGATTGCAGATGCCGCGCTTGAAGGCGCTCACCGCCGCGAAATGGCCCACAACGACGGCCCGGCCTACGCTGGCAAAGAATAAATACCGTATTCGTTTTTGGGGTGGGTGAACGGGACACAGGCCACGCCTGGCCCGGCACCCACTTCCCATGTGATGTACAAGGAGTAGCACTGTGGCAGTGACGATGGAGATGGTGAAAGAGCTGCGCGAGCGCACCGGCGCTGGCATTAAAGACTGCAAAGATATTCTCACGCAGACTGATGGCAACATGGATAAGGCAATTGCCATTCTGCGCGAGCGTGGCATTGAGGCTGCTGCTAAGAAGTCGGAGCGAGAAGCCAAAGAGGGCCTGGTCGGTATCTATGTTCACTTTGGTTCGCGCATTGCGGCCCTGGTGGAACTGAACTGCGAGACGGACTTTGTGGCCCGCACGCCCGAGTTCACGGTGCTGGCCAACGAACTGGCCCAGCATGTGGTCGCGCTCAACCCGCGCTACATCACCGCCGCCGAAGTACCTGCGGAAGAGGTGGAGTCCAGCGGCCAGAAGCCGGAAAAATACTTTGAAGAGGTGGCGCTGCTGGCTCAGCCCTTTGTGAAGGATCCGTCGCGCACAATCGAAGAGAAGATTAAAGAGGCGATTGCCAAACTAGGCGAAAACATTGTGGTGCGCCGCTTTGTGCGCTACGAAGTGGGTGCGTAACCCATTGCTTCAGCAGGTGTGCCGCAACGATGCGGCAACCGCAGCGACGCACCCGCTGGTACGCTGTGTTTGCCCGATGTGCGGCACTCCGCTGGTAGATCGTGGACTGCTATGAGTACACCAAAATATCGGCGCATTCTGCTGAAACTCAGTGGCGAGTCGCTGCGGGGCACCAGTGGCGACGAAAGTGTTGACCCAGAAATGCTGGACTACCAGGCTCAGGAGATTGAGCGGGTGGTGCAGCACAATGTGGAGGTTGCCGTCGTTGTTGGCGGCGGCAACATCTGGCGGGGCAACCGCGCCATTGACCGCGGGATGGACGCCGCTCAGTCGCACTACATGGGCATGCTGGCGACCATCATCAATGCGCTGGCAATGCAAGATGCCCTGGAACGGCGTGGCCTGCACACCCGTGCGATGACGGCGATCAAAATGGATGAGATTGCCGAACCCTACATTCGGCGACGGGCCATTCGCCATCTTGAAAAAGCGCGTGTGATCATCCTGGCTGGTGGCACCGGCAATCCCTATTTTACCACCGACTCGGCGGCGGCCCTGCGGGCGGCGGAAATTCACGCTGATGTGGTGCTGATGGCCAAAAATGGGGTTGACGGCGTTTATAACGCCGACCCCCGGCGCGACCCCACAGCCACCCGCTTTGATAGGTTGACCTACATGGATGCGCTGAGCCGGGGCCTGACGGTGATGGATAGCACGGCCCTGACCTTCTGCATGGACAATGATATTCCGATTATCGTATTTAATGCTTTGGAACCAGGAACCATCGAACGCATCGTGCTGGGCGAACAGCTGGGCACGCTGGTGAGTAATGCTTAGGAGAGCGTTATGGTGAATGACGTTGTGCGCGAAGTAGAACAGAAGATGAAGAAGACGATTGAGGCGTTGCGCCAGCATCTTGCCACCATTCGCACTGGTCGCGCCTCGCCTGGCCTGGTGGAGCACTTGCCGGTTGAAGCGTATGGCTCGACCATGCCGCTCAACCAGCTGGCCGGGATTTCCATCCCCGAAGGACGTTTGATTGTCATTCAGCCTTACGACGCTGGTACGCTGAAGGCGATTGAAAAGGCGATTCAGCATTCTGACCTGGGGCTGAACCCGAACAATGATGGACGACTCATTCGCCTGGCGCTGCCCCAACTGACGGAGGAGCGCCGCCGCGACCTGGTGAAGCTGGTGCGTAGCCGGGTGGAAGAGGGCAAAGTTTCATTGCGAAACCACCGCCGTGAAGCGATGGACGACCTCAAACAGCTTGAAAACGAGAAGTTGATTACCGAGGATGATCATCGCCGTGGTAATGAGAAGATACAGGCGCTAACCGACCGTTTTACAAAGGAACTCGATCAGGTGGGGGCCGAAAAAGAGGCCGAGGTAATGGAAGTCTAAACGCCAGTTGGCGGTTGGTTGCCTCTTGCCAACTGCCAATTGCCAGCTGGAACGATATGGCAGACGCAGTCTCCGCTGATCAACCGCCTGTACCACAACATATTGCCATTATTATGGATGGCAACGGGCGCTGGGCACGCAAACGTGGCTTGCCGCGCCTGGCCGGGCACCGCGCCGGAACCGAAAATATCCGCAGCATCGTCAGCGCATGTGTGGACTACGGCGTGCGCTACATGACCCTCTACGCCTTTTCAACCGAGAACTGGAGCCGCCCCTCGCTGGAAGTGCAGGGGCTGATGCAGATTCTGGGCGATTTTATTGACCGCGAAACCAGGGCGCTGCACGAGCAGGGCGTACACTTGCGGCACCTGGGCCGACTGGAAGGCTTGAGCGACAAGCTGAAGCAGAAGGTGCGCTACGCAGTTGACATGACTCGCAACAACAGCCGTCTCACCCTGGCGATTGCGTTTAATTATGGTGGCCGCACCGATGTGGTTGACGCTGTGCGGGCGATTGTGGCCAAGGGCATTCCGGCTGAAGAGATTGACGAGCAGACCATCAACGACCACATTTCGACCCACGGCATGCCCGACCCTGATGTTCTCATCCGCACCAGTGGCGAGTGGCGGCTCTCGAACTTCCTCATCTGGCAAACAGCCTACACCGAATATTGGTTTACGCCCGTCTTCTGGCCCGACTTCCGCCCAGAACACCTGAAACAGGCGATTGACGAGTATGGACGGCGCGAACGTCGCTTCGGCGGCATCAACGGGCAAAGCTAGTTCGTTGGGGCAGCGAGTTGTCAGCGCACTGATACTGCTGCCAATTCTGGTGGGCCTGGCCTACTGGTCGGTGTGGACGACGGCCCTGGCGGTGGCCCTGGCGACGGTGCTGGCGCTAAGCGAATTGTATGCGGCCCTGCGCCAGGCCAACTACCAGCCCCGCACATGGGTCGGCATTGCCACTGGTCTGCTCATCTGCGGCGCGATGACCTTTCAAGGCCGCTTGCCGTTCGATCCGCTGATCCTCGTGATCGCCCTCAGTGTGCTCCTCGCCCTTCTCGCCGAAGTGTTCCGTTCTGACCGCAGCCAGAGCCTGACGGCCTGGGCCTTTACGTTCGCCGGGGCCTACTACGTAGCCGGTTTGCTCAGTTTCTATGTGCTGCTGCGCGATTTAAGCGGGCCGCTGCTACCAACTGCATGGCTGGCCGGACTCAACCTGCCGCCCGGCGCGGCCTGGGTCTTCACCGTGATGGCAATTACATGGTTGCAAGATAGTGGGGCCTATTTCGCCGGGCGAGCGTTTGGGCGACATAAGATGGCTCCAAATCTTAGCCCGAAAAAGACTTGGGAAGGGGCCGCAGGTGGACTCATCGCGGGTGTGTTGGGTGCCATTCTGGCCATGCTGCTGCTGGGGCTGCCCATTGGCTATGGCGGCGCGGTGCTGCTTGGGGTGGCTGGCTCCATCGCGGGCATGCTCGGCGACCTGGCCGAGTCGTTGTTG
Source organism: Chloroflexaceae bacterium (assembly GCA_025454695.1). GTDB lineage: Bacteria > Chloroflexota > Chloroflexia > Chloroflexales > Chloroflexaceae > JALONX01. The sequence continues at coordinate 4,223 of JALONX010000201.1, read as the reverse complement.
AAGCGGCAGATCGGCGTGAAGGATGCCGGGTCGCTTATCCCTGGCCACGGCGGGATTCTTGATCGGGCCGACAGCATGCTCTTCGCTGGCCCGGTGCTGTACATGCTGATTTTGCTGTTGACAGGCGGCAATGCATAGGCTAGACTGAAACCAGAGGCGGGGACGACCCGCCTTTTGCATTACACCCTGCATTCGTTCTGGAGACCAAGATGAAATTGCTAACACTGCTTGTTGTCAGTGGAGTGAGCGCCCAGATTGCGGGCCAGCAGGTGAGCGCTAATCCCATTATTACCATTCTCGCTTTTTTGTTGATGCTGTTTATTCTGGTGGTGGTGCATGAATTAGGCCACTTTGCGGTTGCACGTTGGTTCGGCATTGGCGTGGCCGAGTTTGGCATTGGCTACCCACCCCGGGCCTTCACCCTTTTTGAGCGCAACGGCGTGAAGTACACCTTCAACTGGCTGCCACTGGGGGGCTTTGTGCGCTTCCGCGACGAGGAGAATTTGATTTATGGCGCTGGCGGCACGCTGGCAGCGGCCAAACCGTGGAAAAAAATCCCGGTGATGGTGGCCGGCCCGCTGATGAACCTGCTGCTGGCGATCCTGATCTTTGCGGTGATGGCTTCAACCGTTGGCGTGCGGCAGCCCACCGGCACGGTGCTGATCAACCAGGTGTTTCCCGGTTCGCCTGCGGCCCAGGGCGGCTTGCGCGACGGCGACGAATTGCTGAGCCTGAATGGCCAGACGATAACCGGGCGCGACGACATTACCAACATCTCGCAGCAAAACCCTGGCCGACCAGTTACCGCCGTCGTCCGCCGCGATGGCGCTGAGCAGACCCTGACCATCACGCCTGGCCCGTGGACGACCCCGGACGGCGAGCAGCGGGCGGTGGGTCTGGGGATTAGCTATGGCAACCGTTCGCAGCTGTTGCAGGCCAGTAACCCGATTGAGGCGGTGACGCTGGGCAGCAGCCAGACCTGGCTCCTGTTGCAGCAGATGTTTGTTGGCCTGGCGCAGTTGCCGAGCGCGATTGGCGGACTGTTTACGCCAATGACGGCCTCGGTGGAGGAGCCGATTGGGCCGGTGGGGCTGGCCCGCGCCACTGGCGAGGTGATCAACCGCGACGGGGGCATGCTGGCCTTCTGGAACCTGACCGCTATTTTGAGTCTGAACCTGTTTCTGCTGAACCTGCTGCCCATCCCGGCCCTGGACGGCAGCCACATCGTGTTTTCGATTATCGAGTGGCTGCGGGGCGGCAAAAAGGTGCCAGCCGACAAAGAAGCGCTGGTGCATGCCATGGGCTTCGCCGCGCTTATGGGTCTCATGCTACTGATCACCGTCAACGATGTGATTCGGGCCATTCAGGGTACGCCGGTGCTTGGCGGGTGATGTAACTCTCGCAAAGGCGCAAAGGCGCAAAGGGGTCTCAGAGGCAGGTGGATCTGCTTGCCTTTGTGCCCTTTGTGCCTTTGTGGTTCGCTCCTCAAGAATTGTATGGCAGACCATCAAGACGACATTATTCGGGCAAGCGAGGTGGGCGAGTACGTGTATTGTGCGCGGGCCTGGTGGCTGCGGCGGGTGTTGGGCTGGCAGCCAGCCGGGGCCGAACGGCGAGCGGCGGGTACGGCCATGCACCAGCGGCACGGGCGCATGGTGCGAGCCAGCGGCTTGCTCCTGGGGGTCGCCGCGCTTGTGCTGCTCATCGGCATCATATTGCTCGTCAACAGTCTCCGCTAGTGCTTTTGCTGGCGGTGGTGCTGTTCTGGCTGGCGTTGCGCCTGCGGCAGCGCAGCGGCTTGCCCTGGGCCAGCGTGGTGGCCGATGATACTGGCGGCACGATGCTGGAGCGCCCGCTCTTCGCGCCCCGCTACCGACTCACCGGCAAGCCCGACTACCTGCTGGAGCGGCGCGGGCAGCTAGTGCCGGTGGAGGTGAAGCCAGGGCGACGGGCAAACGAGCCATATGAGTCCGATTTGATGCAGCTGGCGGCCTACTGCTTGCTGGTGGAAGAGGCAATGGGGCGCACGCCTCCCTACGGCCTGTTGCGCTACGCCGAAGCCAGTTTTCGGCTCGACTACACGCCAGCGGTGCGCGGGCACCTGGTGGCGCTGCTGGAGGAGATGCAGGAACTCCTCGATGCCGACGACTGCGCCCGCAGCCACAACCAGGCCCGCCGCTGCGCCGGGTGCGGATTTTATGCCGTGTGTGACGAGCGGGTTGATGAGTGACCGGAGACCGGAGACCGAAGACCGGAGCCGATCCGCGAAGGGCCGCGAAGAAACGCGAAGATGCAGCACACAGCACACAGCACACAGCACCCTTCGCCTTCGCGGTTCGTGAGCTTGCCTGCCCTGAGCGAAGTCGAAGGGACGAACGGCAGGGCAGCACGCAGCACGCAGCACGCAGTACATTTCACGTTTCACGTTTCACATTGCTCGGTTCTGGGTTCTCGGTTCCCTTCGACAAGCTCAGGGCAGGCCCGGTTCTCGGTTCTCGGTTTCACTGTGACATGAGAAAAATATGGTATGATGTTGTCTCGAAGCGATGTGATAAACCGTATACAGGAACGGCTGGCGGGCGAGTTGAGTGCCGAGAGCCTGGCTGCATGGGCGGCTGACCAGTTTTACGCCGTCGAGATGGAGCAGTTGACGCTCGCTGCGGATGAGTCCGAAGCCGTGCTGATGGTGCTCGACGAACTAATGTTTGCCGACGACGAGGAGTTCGCGCTCGATCAGGATGCATTGCAAGAACTGATTGTGCGCTTGCAACATGTATGAAAATCAGGCAACACCCACGCATGCGTGACGTTCATATTGGTGATGAGGTCTTTTCCTCGCTGCACCAGATGTACGCGCCCGTGGTTGAAATTTTTCCGGCGGCAGTGTGCGTGCGGGTGGGGATGCTCACCGTCAATGGCAAGCTCGAATTAATTCAGTCGCCGCAGTTGTGGCGGGCCGACGATATTGAGAATTTGAGCGTCTGCCGCTACTGTGGCAGACGCGAGGATGTGGAGCTTGAAGCAACAACCTCTGTGCCCTACCGCGTGTGTGCCCACTGCCAGGGGCTAGATGTAGCCCGCCACGACGAACACCCCAGCCCCTGGTGGCAATTCCCCGCTTTGTAACACCAGTTTCGCCACAGAGACCACAGAGCGCACAGAGCATAAGCATGGTGTGCGTATTGCGGAACGTTGGCCACCAATTTGCCATCAAGTTCACCTGCAATCTTTCGGCGTCGTTCAGCACAGGTCTGCAATCGGCAAGCTGAGCCTTTGTGTTGTCGGTGTTCTCTGTGGCAGAGTACCTACGGTTGTCGTTCCAGTAGTTCTTCAAGCAGATGATTATCGCCCGTGGTGGGCGGCTGGGGGCTGGCTAGCACCACCCCCGGCAGCGAGACTGTGGGTGGCACCGTGGGCGGCGCGGGGGCCTGTTTCGTACTGACGGAACGGAAGCCTTCGCCAAGCACTTCGCTGGCCTCGCCAATGATGATAAAGGCTGCCGGGTCAAGGTCACCGATAATCGTTTTGAGTGTGCTGACCTCTGAGCGGGAAACGACGCAGAGCAGCACCGCCCGGCTTGCCCCGGTGTAGCCGCCGTAGCCCTCCAACAATGTCACACCCCGCCGCAACTCGCGCAAAATCTCCCCCGTCACCGCCTCGGGTTGGCTGGTTACGATCAACGCCTGCCGCGCCCGGACACCCGCTGCCAGTGTATAGTCAACTGCCGTGGTCGCCACAAAGGCCACCAGCAGGGCGTACAGGCTTTTTTCTGGCCCGTAGACCACAAAGGCCAGGCTGAACACCAGCGCATCCATCACCAGCAGGCTGCGGCCCGGCGGCGTGCCAAAGCGCTGTTCTAGCAACCGGGCGATGATGTCTACCCCGCCGCTGGTGGCACGAGCACGGAAAATCAGCCCGTAGCCAATGCCCTCCAGCAGCCCGCCGTAGAAGCTGTAGAGCAGTGGCTCGGCGGTAATGGAGGGCGCTATGGGGCGCAGCAGGTCAATCGCAAACGATTGCACCACAATCACGTAGAGCGTGCGGACGCCGAAGGCAAAGCCGCCCAGCCGCCGCGCCCCCACCAGCAGCAGGGGGATGTTGCAGAGCAGCACCACCAGGCCCACCGGCGTCTGGTAGAAGCTGTTCAGCACAATCGCAATGCCGGTGATGCCGCCGGTGACCACCTGGTTCGGCGCGAGAAACACAGTCACGGCGATGGCGGC
>JALONX010000200.1 GCA_025454695.1 Chloroflexaceae bacterium | reverse complement strand
CGACACCGTGCAACTTGGTGTGCCCGCCCCCTTTCTGCTGCTTGATAGCGCGAATGAACGTGTTGTGCAAGGTTTGCCTGGCTCTCGGCCCCGTGTGCAAGGCAGTGAGTGGCGGCACTACTTCTTGCTCAGCTGCATCGTCCCGCTTATCTTCTGCTGCTGCATGCTGGTGGTGACGGCGCTGAACTGGCGCGACATGCGCGAGGTGCTGCAAACCGGCACCACCACCAGCGCCACCATTGTGGATCGTTTCAGCAGCGGGGGGCGCAGCCGCAGCTATTACCTGGTGTATCGCTACAGCGTGCCACCTGGCGGCGTTGCCAACAGCTACACCCGCCGCCAGAGTGTTGGCTCAAACCGCTATTTCGATCTGCGCTACCTGCCGGGTGCCACGGCCCAGATTCGTTACCTGCCTACCAACCCTACAAGTGCCTTGCTGGCAGACACCGCGCTGCCTACCGAAACCCTGCTCCTCTGGTTTACGGGCACGGCCCTCTGCCTCAGCGGGCTGCTGGTGGGCCTGCACTTCGCCTGGCAAGACTGGCGGCTAGCCCGGCGGGGCCAGCTGCTGGCAGGCATTGTGCAAGCGGTTGAACCCTGGCCGTGGAAAGAAAACCGCTACCAACTTCGTTACCGCTTTGTTGACCCCAGCGGCACATGGCGCGAAGGCCGCGCCCGCATCGCCGCCGCCCAGGCTGGCTCGGGCCGTTTCGCCCCTGGCACCACCGTCGCCGTGCTGTATGCCGACCGCGAGCTTTTCTGCCTGCTCTAAGCACGGCGCTCACAAAGGCACAAAGGCACAAAGGGCTGCCCATGCATGTGCATCTGCGATCCTTATCGCTGTTCCAAGCACGGCGCTCATAAAGGCACAAAGGCACAAAGGCACAAAGGGCTGCCCGTGCATGTACATCTGCAATCCTTTGTGAGCTTTGCGCCTTTGCGAGAGATTTTTCCGACAAACGCATAGAAGCGCAGTACGCAGTACGCATCTACCCTCGTTATCTCTGCTATAATACGTCATTCGTTTGTTCGCCACGCCATCCGTTGCCCGTGCAACTGGTGAGCGATAGAGTGATTGCCCATGCGTCTCTTTTTTGCGACCGATATCCACGGTTCTGAGATTTGTTGGAAAAAGTTCCTCAACGCAGGGAAATTCTACGGGGCCGATGTCCTCGTCCTTGGCGGCGATATGACCGGCAAGGCTCTTGTCCCCATCACCCAGCAGCCCGACGGCAGCTTCCGCGCCACCCTGCTCCAACAGACGTTCATCCTCAAAAATGAGGCCGAAGTGCGCGACATGGAGCGCCGCGTGGGCAGCCGAGGCTACTACCCCTTTCGTGTGACGCCCGAGCAACTGGCCATGTTTGAAGCCCACCCCGAGCGGGTAGACGCCTTCTTCCACGAGCAGATTTTGAAGGTGGTGGAACAGTGGATGAAGCTGGCCGATGAGCGGCTGGCGGGCAGCGGGCGGCGCTGCTTTGTTTGCCCCGGCAACGACGACTCGTTTGACATAGATGGCGTGGTGGCCCGTTCGCAGCATGTGCAGCTGGCAGAGGGCCGCGTGGTAGAGCTGGGCGATGGCTTCCGCATGGCTAGCACCGGCTGGTCGAACCCCACGCCATGGCAGACTTTCCGCGAATGCTCCGAAGCTGAGATGGCCGCAAAAATCGCGGCGATGATTCCGGCTGATGCGGATATGGGGCGCATGATTTTTAACTTCCACTGCCCGCCCCACGGCTCGAACCTGGACGATGCGCCGGAGATTGACGCCGACCTGAACGTGAAAAACGCAGGCCATGTGCTGGTGCCGGTGGGCAGCACCGCCGTGCGCGACGCCATTCTGAAGCACCAGCCGCTGCTTTCGCTGCATGGCCACATTCACGAGGGCAAGGGCACGGCCCGCCTGGGCAAAACCCTGGCCATCAACGCCGGGAGCCTCTACGAGCAGGGCGTGCTGCAAGGCGCACTGATCGAACTTGACCCGCGCAAAGGGTTGAAGAGCTACACGTTGACGACGGGGTGACGCACGGGAGATTGGAGATAAGAGATTGGAGATTGGTCAGCGGCTGAAAGCAGCTTGAAGTTGGCAGTTTGCATTTCTTGAATCTGCAAACTGCCAACCCTTCGATAAGCCCTTCGACCCTTCGGCAAGCCCTTCGACAGGCTCAGGGGGGCCTCAGGGCAGGCTGATGACTGCCAACTGCTCGGCGTTCTCTGCGTCTCTGCGGTGAAACAAACAGCAAACTAGGGAGAAACACATGTCACTTGGTGAGTCCGCCCGGCGCAAGCCCGCCGATGCCGCTGCCGACAACGCTGCGGCGGCCCTGTTCCTTCGTAAGGCCACCGGCCTGGTACGGTCGTGGTCGGTATTTGATGCGTTTGTCTACTCGTTTTTTTCGATCAACCTGGTCACGCTCGGGCTGTACATCATCAGCCAGATGTGGTTCTTTGAGGGCGGCATCGTTCCGGCGCTCATCGTCAGCGCGGTAATCATCCTGGCCGAAATTGTGGTCTACGCCGGGCTGATTGCAGTTATGCCCAGGGCGGGCGGCGATTATGTCTGGCAGAGCCGCATTCTTGGCGGCGGGGTGGGCTTTGTGCTGGCCGTCACCGGCTGGTGGTTTATCCTCTGGCTCTGGACGCCGATCTACGCCGACATGCTGCGGCAGATCTTCTTTGTGCCGCTGCTGGGCGTGATTGGCGCAAAGGACGCGGCGCTCTGGTTTGCGTGGGATGCCAATGCCTACTTTCTGGTTTGCGTGCTCACCATCGCTTTTGTGACGGGCGCAATCGCCCTGGGCATGCGCAGCTACGCCCGCATTCAAAAATTCTGCTTCTGGATGGGCAACGCCGGGCTGCTGGCGGTTTGCGCTTTTCTGCTGCTGGGCGACAACGCCACCTTCCGGGCCGGGCTGGAGGCCAACGCCACTGCCCTTTTCGGCGCGGCCCCCGGCGTCTACGATGCAACGATTGCGGCTGGGCAGGCCGCCGGAGCCACCACCCCGCTGATCGGCAACCCCTGGGCCTTGGGCACGGTGTTTCTGCTGTTGCCCTATCTGGTGTTCTTCAATCTCTGGCCCAACTGGGGCGCAACGCTCTATGGCGAAGTGAAGGGCGCGGATGATTTTAAGCGCAACTTTTGGGGCATGGCCTGGGCGCTGATCATCACCACCGCGCTGATGATTGTGCTGCTGCTGCTGATCAACCGCACCATTGGCTGGGAGTTTTTGAACAACGCCAATGCCGCCTACTGGAGCTACCGCTGGGGCTTCAGCACCGAAGCGCCGCCGCTGAATGTGTGGCCCTACCCGGCCCTGCTAGCGACGTTTCTCACCACTAACCCGCTGCTTCAGTTCGGTGTGCTGCTGGCGATGAGCATGTGGTTCTTCGGCTGGGCGGGCACGATTTTCCTTTCTTCAACCCGTGTGATCTTTGCCGCCGCCTTTGACCGGCTGCTGCCGGAGAAGATCGCCAGCGTTGACCCACGGACGCGCACGCCCATCTGGGCGCTAGCGGCGATGGTGGTGCCGGGGCTGCTGGTCTCGGCCATGTTCGCCTACAATGTGGAACTGTTCGGCAACCCGTTCCAGACACTGACACTCTGCTCGACGCTGGTGATTGCCGTCACCTTTCTGGGCACCTCGATTGCGGCGACGATTATGCCCTTTACCCGGCGCGAACTCTACAACGCCTCACCGATTGCCCAGTACAACCTGTTTGGCCTACCGCTGATCTCGATCTGTGGCGGGGTGTTCAGCGCCTTTCTGCTTTTTCTGCTCTACCAGTGGCTGTTCGACCCGAACGCGCTCTACGGCATCGGCTGGAGCGTGAACGAGAACGGCGTGCAAAACGGCGGCTCCCTCATCTACATGGGGCTGATGTATCTGCTGGCCCTGGGCATCTACATCGGCGCACGCTTCTACCGCAAACGCCGCGAAGGGATTGACCTGGGGCTGTTGTACAAGGAAATTCCGGTTGAGTAGCAGCCAATTGCAGATTGTAGATTGCAGATCACAGATTATTTCCGGCAATCTACAATCTGCAATCTGCAATCGTTATGATTGAGTCTGACATCGAAACGGAAGCACGGGCGCTGGTGGCGGCGGCTGAGGCCGAAGGGCTGCCGCTACGGCTGTTGGGTGGGCTGGCGGTGCGGCTGCATGCGCCAAGCACGGGTTTGCCCGCCTTCAGCCGCGCCTACCCCGACCTGGACATCGCCGCCCCGCCGCGCCAGAGCCACCGCATCGAGGCTTTTTTCGCCAGCCGGGGCTACGCGGCGGATCGCAACTTCAACCTGCTGAACGGTGACCGACGGCTGCTGTTTTATGATGAGGCCAACCGCCGCCAGGTGGATGTGTTTGTGGGCCAGTTTGCTATGTGCCATCGGCTGGCCTTTAATGAGCGAATCACGGGCGACGCGCCCACGCTGCCGCTGGCGGAGTTGCTGCTCACCAAGCTCCAGATTGTGCAGCTGAACGACAAGGATGCCCGCGACAGTTGCGCCCTGCTGCTTGACCACCCGCTGGGCGAGGGCGACGCCGAAACGATCAACCTGCCCCGGCTGCTCCATGTCTGCGGCGACGACTGGGGCTGGTGGCGCACCGTTACACAAAACCTGGCGAAACTACGCGAGCTGCATGTGGGCTACGGCTTGCCGCTTGAGGCCAGAACCAGGCTCAGTGGGCGGCTGGAGGAGCTGACGCAGGCGTTGCATGGCAGCCCCAAAACGCTACGCTGGAAGACTCGCGCCATCCTCGGCGACAAAGTGCGCTGGTACGAGGAGCCGGAGGAAGTGAATTAGAGTTACGAGTTACGAGTTACGAGTTACGAGTTTAGAAATACGCAGTACGCAGTACGCAATTGAGCTAAATCACCCGCTAATCACCCCGGCGGGTAGTAGACGAATTATCCCACTCACTTTTACACTAGAACCAACACCGCTTACCGCAGAGACGCGGAGAATGCTGAGTTTTTAAGCATCTCCGCGCCCTCCGCGTCTCTACGGTGAATTATCGGGCGTCTTCGACGGTACACGGATTTATGACTTCCCAGCTTCATACATCTTCAGCAAACGACAGCGGGCGGATTGGCTACATTCCTGGTCTTGATGGTTTGCGGGCCTTAGCGGTGCTGGCGGTGCTGCTCTACCATGCGGAATTGCCCTGGATGACGGGTGGTTTTATCGGGGTTGAGGTCTTTTTCGTCGTCAGCGGCTACCTCATTACCGCCCTGCTGCTGGCCGAGTGGCAGAGCCGGGACGCAATCAGTCTGGGGCAGTTCTGGCTGCGCCGGGCGCGCCGCTTGCTGCCCGCCACCCTGGCGCTGGTTGGCGTAACGATGACTGTGGCTGTGGTCTGGCTACCGAACGAGGTGGCCGGGTTGCGGGGCGAGGCGGTGGCGGCGCTGGGCTATGCCACCAACTGGTATCTCATCTTCCACCAGCAATCCTACTTTGAGAGCGTGGGGCGACCATCGCTGCTGCAACACCTCTGGTCGCTGGCAGTGGAGGAGCAGTTCTACCTGCTGTGGCCGCCGCTGCTGCTGCTAGCCCTGCGCCGCTGGCGGCCACTCCATGTGGCATGGCTGGCCCTGGCCGGGGCGGCAGCTTCCACCATGTGGATGGCAAGCCTCTACCAGCCCGACCTTGACCCGTCGCGGATCTACTATGGCACGGATACGCGGGCGGCGGGCTTTTTGATTGGCGCGGCGCTCGCCCTGAGCTGGCGACGGACGCACAGCCGACCGGATCGGGCCGCCTGGCTCGACGGAGCTGGCCTGGTGGCGTTGGGCGGGCTGGTGTTTATCAGCGTGCTGGCCAGCGAATATGACGGCTGGCTCTACCTGGGCGGCTTCGGGCTGGTGGCGCTGCTGAGCGCGGTGGTGATTGTGGCTACCACGCATTATGCAACGCGGCTTGTGCCAGGGCTGCTCGGGCTGGCCCCGCTGCGCTGGCTGGGGCTGCGCTCCTACAGCCTTTACCTCTGGCACTGGCCGGTGTTTATGCTCACCCGCCCCCAGCTTGATCTGCCCCTGGAGGGCTGGCCCCTGCTGGTGCTGCGGCTGGGCCTGAGTCTGCTGCTAGCCGAAATTTCGTACCGCTGGATTGAAACGCCCTTTCGCCAGGGCCTACTGGGCCACATGTGGCAGGGCTGGCGCAGCCCATGCAGCCAGCAACGCAGGCGGGCAACCATGCGCCTGGCCAGCGGTGGGGCCACGCTGCTGTTTGTGGCAGGCGGGCTGACCTTCACGGTGGCGGCGGCCCAACCCCCGGCCCCGCCAGCTTATCTCACCGTGTCATTGACGGCAACCCCAACGGTGACGGCCATCCCGCCCACCGCCACGGCAACCGCTCGCCCGCAGCTGCAACCGCCGCCCGACCCGACGGATATGCCCAACTGGACGCCGGTACCACTGCCGACGCCCAGCCCTACGCCCATTCCACAGCCCCGTGTGCTGGCGATTGGCGACTCGGTGATGCGGGGAGCGGCCCAGGTGCTGGCTAACACCATCGGCAACGTGACGATAGACACGGTGGTGGGACGGCAGGCTAAGGCCACCATCGCCGTGGCCCAGGCCTACCGCAACCAGGGGCTGCTGGGTGATGTGGTGATTGTGCATGTGGGCAACAACGGCCCCATCAGCAGCGAGCAGTTCGACCAGCTGATGGCGGTGCTGCACGACGTGCCACGGGTGATTGTGGTGAATGCGAAGGTGCCGCGCCGCTGGGAAGCAAGCAACAACGCCGTGCTAGCCGAAGGGGTGGGCCGCTACCCCAACGCCGTGCTGGTGAATTGGCACGGAGCCAGCAGCGCCCGCCCGGAACTCTTCTGGGACGACGGCATGCACCTGCGGGCCGACGGCGCACAGCTCTACGCGACACTGCTGGCGGAGGCGATGCGTTAAGAGGCAGCCAAAAAGCCACAGAGGTCACAGAGGCCACAGAGTAGACCCTTTTTGGTCGATTCTCTGTGGTCTCTGTGTGCTCTGTGGCAACACATCAAGTGAGTTGCGCAAGGGTGCAGGCGTGTGCTACCATGGCGGCGAAAAGCCGAATAACGAGTTACGAGGGTCGAGTTACGAGTTACCAGGCAGCGATTCTTGGTTCCCGGTTCCGATAATCTCCAATTACTAATCACCAGTCTTCAAACCCAATGTCCCACTCTAAAATCAGCTCCCGTCCGGTAGAAAACATCCGCGTTCGCGACATGACGCCGCTGAAGTCGCCCCGCGAACTGAAAGCCGATTTCCCCCTGCCCGATGCCGTTGCCAACACCGTGTTTGAGGCCCGTGAGTCCATTAAACGGATTGTGCGCCGCCAGGAGCGTCGCATGCTGGTGGTGGTTGGCCCCTGCTCCATCCACGACCCGGCGGCGGCGTTGGAGTACGCCGACCGGCTCTATGCCGCTCACTGGCGCTACCAGGAGCGGCTGTGCATTGTGATGCGAGCCTACCTGGAGAAGCCCCGCACGACGGTGGGCTGGCGCGGCCTGCTTAACGACCCGCACCTGGATGGCTCGTTTGACATGGGCGCAGGCGTGGCGATTGCCCGCGAACTGCTAGTCAAGATCAATGCCCTGGGCCTGCCAGTGGCCACCGAGATGCTCGACCCGATCAGCCCCCAGTACATGGATGACCTGATCAGCCTGGGGGCAATTGGCGCCCGCACCACCGAATCGCAGACTCACCGGGCGCTGGCGAGCGGCGTTTCCATGCCGGTGGGTTTTAAGAATGCGACCGACGGCAATGTGCAGCCCGCCATCAATGCCTGTCTCTCGGCCACCCGCCAGCACAGCTTTCTCGGTATTGATGAAGATGGCCGCAGCGCGGTGGTGAAAACGGCAGGCAACCCCGACGGCTTTGTGATTCTGCGGGGCGGGCGCGATGGCCCCAACTACGACCTCAACAGCGTGGCTGAAGCGGAACAGGCCATGCAGACCAATGCGCTGCAAGCGGCGATTATGGTGGATTGCAGCCACGCCAATTGCAGCGGCGACTACGCCCGGCAGGAGGCAGTGTGGCAACAGGTGCTGCGTGAACATGTCGCCAGCAACAACGCCGTTGTCGGGCTAATGGTGGAAAGCAACCTGCACGAGGGCAAACAGAACCTGGGCAGCGACCTGAGCGCCCTGCGCTACGGCGTCTCGGTGACGGACGGCTGCGTGGGCTGGGAAACCACCGAGCGCATGCTGGCCTTCGCCTACGAGGCGTTGGGGCGGTAGGCTGTTTTGCCCCAGCGGGCAGAGTTGTTTTGCCACAGAGGACACAGAGGGCACAGAGGGCTTCCGAACGGGTAGTCTTCTGGATCCCTTTTGATTCTACCTGATTTGATCGTCGTTATGTCATTCCGAGCGGAGCGAGGAATCTTGTGCGTCATCATGCAAAGACCTTTCGCTTTGCTCGGGATGACAATGAGTAACCGCCTCTCAGCCGCTCTTTTTGGACAGTAGCAGCATTTGCTACAGAGGGTACAGAGGACACAAAGGACTGTCATTTGTAGGTCTCTGTGTCCCCTTCGACAAGCTCAGGGCAGGCTCTGTGTCCTCTGTGGCTTTGCGCGAGACTAAAGGCTCTTCAATTGCCCGGCTTGATCGAGCCTGCGCCACTGACGACGGGCGTGACGCGGGGATTGCCGTAGTAGGTGATTGACCCCAATCCTTCCACAGTAGCGTTCAAGCTTTCCTCCGCCCGCACATAGACATTCCCCGAACCCTTGACATTGACCGTAGCCCGCTGGCTGGTGAATTGGTCGCCGCGAAACTGGCCCAGCCCTTCAATCGTAACGCTAAGCTG
>JALONX010000199.1 GCA_025454695.1 Chloroflexaceae bacterium | reverse complement strand
TTCCCAAAGAAGAATTCCCGATCACCAATTCGCAGCACGACTTCTGCGTTACGAACAGGAAAACCCCCTGGACTGTAAAAATCGAGCACAATGTTTTGCCCAGATGGGTCTGCACGGGACACTAGTGGTAAGTAGATACGGTTGGCTCCTTGCGCTGGCGACACGCGAGGGGCGAGGTCGGAAGCAGATGTTTCGGGATCGAGTATGGTACGAGAGGCGTGGTCAGCTTCAGCAAGCAGGGGCTGCAGCGGGGGCAGCCCTGCCGGGGGCGTATTGGGAAGATTATCACCTCCAGTGCTCATGCCCTGCCCCAGTCGGTTGCTGAATAACATATTCGCCAGGTAGATCGCTCCCCGTGGTGTATCATCAAAGACGAGGCGCACGCCCCGCACCTGATCCAGCTTGCTGTTGGCAAAATCGGTGAGTGGGATACGGGCCGTTTGCAGAATCAGATGGTAGCGTCCACTTCCAGGGACATCTATATCACCACGCGTCCCCACTGCCACTTCGCGCAGTTCCACATAACGGTTGATGGAAATGGGTGCTGAGAAGCTGCCATCGGCATGGGCCAGTTGCACGCGAAAATTGGTCACGTTGTTTGTTGGTGGCAAGAACCCCGCCAGCACCGTGTCAAGTCGGGTTAGCCGCATATCCAGTGTCTGGTACGTAGTGATGTTAATGCCCTGACCTGCTGCTGTCCAGTTCGACTGAAAATAGGTACTGGCCCCGGCTTGTTGCCAGACGATTTGCGCTGCTCGTTGTGACCGGTCGTGCTCTGGTTCCCGCACCGGGTTGCGGGGGTCACTTCGCGGATCGAGGTAGACGGGCATCCCAGTATGTTCTACCTGAACATTTCTAGCATCGTTCGGAATGCCACGAGCCGACTGGCCAGTGGGAAGGCGGAAATCGTCCAGAAGGAGGTTCACCTAGTCACTAGTGGCGATGGCAAAGCCCCGTTCTACCCGCGCCGGGCGGGTGGCAAAGGGTGGCGGCGGTGGGGGCAACGGGGCCAGGGGATTAAAGGTACGGTTGAAGACCTGGGGCGCATTCACCCCCACATTGCCCCGAAACAGCGCCAGCACGCTCTCCAGGGCCGTGCTGCGCTGTACCTCCGGCGTCAGGGGCGTATGGTTGAGACACCCGGCGGAGTCGTTGCGTTCTTGCCAGACCGTATTGTAAAAGTTATGGTTGGCACCCCAGACCAGATAGGTGGCCTTCTGAGCCGGTTGCCGCTCCTGGTTCAGCAGCAGCATGCGGTCAAAGGGTTTCAGCCCATCCAGGCCCAGTATGTCACCATCACACATGGGCAGTAACGCTGTCCAGGCCGTATCTTCGGCGTTAAAAAATCGCGGGTAGACGTTACCATCATTCCCACGAAACCGAGCATACCCATCGGTGGGGGCAATCTCGAAGATAGCCTTGACCTGAAGGCCGGGAATACGGGCGGGCCAGGGGCTACCAGCGTCGCGGTAGAGGTTATAGGCTGCCCGCACGCCCTCGCCACCACGGGAGTGACCCAGCAGCCCCACATTGCCAACATCCACCTTGCCCACAAAGCCGTTGCTGCCCAGTCCCAGCGAGTCGGGCGCACCACCCACCCGGCTCCACTGGCTCCAGAGTTGGAGATGTTTGAGTACCAGCCGACCCCGTGCGAAGATGAGGCTAAAATCCACACTGTTCCGTGGCCCCATGTTGATGCCTCGATTGGCGTTAATGGAGACAATGATGTAACCCCAGGAGGCCAGTCGCTCAGCGAGGTAGCCATAGCCCTCGTGACTCAATACAACTGTAAACCCAGGCGGACATTGCCCAGTGAGCGAATAGGCCCGTGCATTTTCAACGGACATCGTTCCTGGGGTAGTACAGGTCAGGCTGTTACCGTGCAGCATCACAATCAGCGGCGACGGGCCAGCGGGCAGGGGTTGCGGTCGCCAGACCCGTGCCCAGATTTCGGTGAACCGGTCAGCGAGAATATCGGGGTCAACCGTGGCCGGGAAGCGGTACTCCGCCGTGGTGATGGGGAAGGGGCCGGGGGCGGTGGCATCCGGGGTTTGTACCTGAGCCGGGGTCACTGGCTCGGCTAGGGCAGGCCGGGCAGCGGGCACGGCAAGCGAGGCAAGCATGATGGCAAGAACGAGGGCGAGGACGAGCAGCGGACGGGGATATCTACGCATCGAGACCCTCCTTCTGGTTCTGAAAACAATCGAGCCGCCAGGATTGGTCAGGGAATGCCGTAAGTATAGTGATCGCAAATGCACTTGTCAAGGGGTCTTTGTTAAAGATTATTAACCATTTCTATGCATTGTAGCTTCAATTGTATAGGCGTCGTTGGCAGCCATCGCACCTGAATGGGTCATCCATGCTGCCACACGGGAGCGCGACTCTCGCATCCAAAGGGGCGTTCATCGTGCAAATCGTAAATTGCAAATCCAAAATCCAAAACCCAAAATCGTAAATCTAAAATCGTCACCCTCCCACCAGCATAAACGCGGCCCAGTGGCGCGGGTGGGCGAAGGGCCGGGCGGTGGGCGGCAAGGCGGCCAGCCCGCCGACCAGTTCACCAGGCACATCGGCGAGCAGCGCCTGGGCTTCGGCGGCACTGAGGGCGGCGAGCCAGCGCCCGGCCACGAAGAGGGCGGCGGCTGCATCGTTGGGTTGCTCCTGGAGGGCCTGGTAGAAGCGCCGCATCAGTAGAAATGCCGCCAGGTCGTCCACGGGCCACTGGCTCACCAGCACCGCCCTGGCCCCCGCCCCCAGAAAGGCCCGCATCAACCCGAGCGGCTCGTCGCCCCGCACCACCCGGCTCACCCCACTTTCGCATGCACTCAGCACCGCCAACTCGGCCCGTAGCTGCCAGTCCCGCAGCACCGCCAGCGCCGTAAGTCGCTCGTCGGCCCCGGTTTCCAGGTAGGACTCAAGCGGTTGCTCGGGGTCGAACCAGCCGTGGCAGGCGATGTGCAGCAGGCCCACGTTGGCGACGGCTTCTTTCAGCCGGGTCGTTTTGGCTGCCGGGCCAACCCAGGCCTCGCCATCCGTGAGTGTGGCGATGTAGCGGGCCTCGGCTTCGGTGTGGCGCAGCGCCCATGTGCCCGCGCCACTGTCGTAACCCAGGGCCAGGCAGGGCGTGGCGGCGGGCGTGGCCGGGGGTGGGCGCTTTCGTCCGGCCAGCCACAGGGTCGCGCTTGGCGTGATCACAACTGGCACATCGAGCAGCGCCCCAAACGGCACCTGGTGCAGCGGCCCGTGGGGTGCAACAATCACCCGCCGGGGGTTGCTCGTCACCGCCCCCAGCAGATCGGCCCGCAGCCGCTGGAGGGCCGCCGGTTGCACAAAACGCAGCCGCTCCTCGGGGCGGGGCGAGGCTGTAGTGAAGGTGTTGGGGTCAAGCGGGCACATGTGGGCCGTGAGTCCAGCGCGGGTCAGCAGAAACAGCAGCGTGCGCGGCGGCGTGAGCAGCGCCGTCCGCAAGGGATGGTCGGCAGGCAGCACCCGCAGCAGCGGCATAGCCCGGTCAAGCGTGCCGGTGGTGAAGTAGCAGAGCAGCGTTTCGCCTTCGGCCAGGGCTGCCTGCACGGCGGCGGCGGTGGCGCTGGTTTCGCCCGTTGCAGCTGTCTCAGGTAAGTCGCTTCCGGCCACCAGGTCGGCAAAGGCCCGCGCCCTGGCTCGTTCGGCCCATGCAAACGCTTCTTCCGGGCGGCCCATGGCCAGGCAGTGCAGCACCAGGGTTTCATACACCTGTTGCCAGCGGCCCAGCAGGCTCATTTTTAGCCCTTCGTCCCGTAGCGGCTCACGGGTAGACTCAATCACCGTCGCTGCTGCCGTCAGTTCCGCCAGGGCCGCCCCATCATCGCCGAGCAAGCGCTGAATTTCCCCCAGCCGATAGTGCAGTTCGGCCAGAATATCACGGCGTTCGATCTGCCGGGCCAGGGCCAGGGCCTGCTGAAACGACGCCAGGGCTGCGCTCAGTTGCCCAGTGGCCTGCTGGCTCAGCCCCAGGTTCAGATGCACATCTACTGCATGGAGCCTGGTTTGCATGGCGGCCAGCGCCGCTGCAAATGCCTCATCAGCTTCGGCAAAACGGCCCTGAAACAGATAAATCTCGCCGATGTTGTTGATCACATGGCCTAGCAAGTCTGTTGCGCCTTCGGCTTGGTACTGCTCTGCCGCTGCCATCAGTTCCGCCAGGGCCTCCTGCCAGCGGCCCTGGTCGCGGTAGACGAGACCCAGTTCGTTCTGCACTGCCGCCAGCCACTGGCGCGAGTCCATATCCACAAAGCAGCCCTCGGCCTGCCGCAGGCCTTCTTCGGCCTCGCCATATTCATGTAAATCATAGGCGGTGATGCCAAGGTTGAGCCAGGCCAGCCCTTCCCGCAGGCGGTTGCCCAGCCGCTGCCAGATGGCCAGGCTAGCTTGAAAGCCTGCCAGGGCCGCTTCGGGCTGACCGA
This sequence comes from Chloroflexaceae bacterium, assembly GCA_025454695.1. GTDB lineage: Bacteria > Chloroflexota > Chloroflexia > Chloroflexales > Chloroflexaceae > JALONX01. The sequence goes on along the minus strand of JALONX010000199.1, from coordinate 4,348 downwards.
TGATGCTGTAGCAGTTGGCCCGCGAGTTGAGTGCCCGCCCCCGCATGGTTTCGTCCAGTTCCGGCTCGGCCAGAAGGGCGTCAAAGGTGGCAATGGCATCGCTGTAGCGATCTGCGAAGCTCAGTGCCATGGCGGCGAAGAAGCGACGTAGTTGCTGTCCGTAGGAGCTAGTCAGTGGTAGCCCTTCCATCTGCTCCGCCAGCGCAGTCAGACCGGTTGGGTCGTCCGACAGCAGCCGATTACCCAGCCGCTCAAAAGCAGCCAGCAAGGAGGCTTCGGCATGAGCATCACCGGCCTGGAGCCGGGTTGCGAGATGGGCGATGGCCCGTTCGTGCAACTGACGGTAGCGGGTTAGATCACGTTGCTCCAGTTCGGCCAGCAGATGAGTCGCCCGTTCAGCTGGAAGAGTTGCTCGTTCAGCAGTTATGGTGACATCAGCCTCGCCAGCCAGAAGCGCCAGGGTTGCTCCTGGTACGAGCGCCGCCAGGGCTGCCGTATCAGCTGCGCCAAGCACGGCCAGGGCGATTATAATCTTGTTGGTTGCAGGTGGTTGTTGCATCGCCGCCAGTATAGCCGATGGGAGGCTGTGGCGCACGCACTCAGGTGCATGACGAGTGACGAGTGACGAGTGACGAGTGACGAGTGACGAGTGTTTGGCAGTGGGGAAAGAATCAGGTGAGCTGGTTCGCCATGTCGTTGTGGTGGTGGCGTGTGTTGCCGGTGTGTGGTGGGTGAGTCATAGACCGCGCCCCTACACCCGCGCATCGTTCATCGTTCATCGTTCGCCGTTGATCGTTTGCGTTGTGGGCGGGTCGAAGACTACGACCTTACACCGGCGTATCGTTCATCGTTTTGCGTTGTGGGCGGGTCACAGACCGCGCCCCTACAGCATTGAATCGTTCGTTGTGATTTTTGGTTCTGGGTTCCCGGCTCCTGGCTTTGCCTTCATAACTCATAATTCATAACTCATAACTTCTACCGGGGAGGTTTCTTTGGCCGTCACTCATCGTCTGGTTCGGCTGCTGGTTGTGATGAGTCTGCTGGCGCTGGCCCTGGCGGGCATGTTGAGCAGTGCCCGCAGCCAGTCGCCCGCCGCGCTGCGTTTTGTAGATGGAACGGGGACGCCCCTGGCGGGCGCAACCTTGCGGCTGCTCTGCTACAACTCAGCATCGCCCGCTACGTTACAGGCCGATCTGCTGCGACGCACTGGCCCGGACGGGCGACTCACCGAGTCGCTCCCGGTAGGCTGTGGGCAACTGGCTGCCATGCAGCTTGTGCATAGCCAGCCGGGCAAGCCGGGACGAACTGGAGCCTACCAGGTCTTTTTCACCAGCTTTGCGCCGGGGAGCAGCACGCCTCTGCCTGCCGCTGGTGATGTGGCCCTGCGCCCGGAGTGGCCACTGGTGCTGTTTGATGTGGCTGCCAGCCTGGAGTGGCAGCCTGCGCCGGGCAGCCGTGACGTGGCCGACCTGCGGGCGGGCCTGCGGGCGGCTTCGGCCTACCTTTATGATTTGAGCGAGGGCCAGATGGCCTTTGGCCCGCTTTCCATCAGCAGCGGCGGCGTGGGCTGGGCCAGTGCCGACCTGCGTTTTCGCGCTGCCAACGACTATCGGCCTTCAGCACGGGTGGGCGGGATGGTGCCAGCGCCAATCTCGTACACCACGCCAACCGGGCTGATTACCACCTTTGCACCGGGTGATATTTTGCTGGGGCGCTTTTGGGACGGGCGGGGCGCGGCCAACCCGGCGACGGGCGCATGGACGCAGCCCAATGCCTATCGCACCCTGGTTCACGAGTGGGGCCACTATGGTCTGTTTCTCTTCGACTCCTACCAGCAGCGGGATGCCAGTGGCCCACGGGAAACCTACTGCACCTGTGCTGACTTGCCACAGGTGGGTCGGGTGGTGGGCGCGTGTGGTGGGGTCGCGCCGGAAGTGGCGGCTTCAGCCATGTCGTTTCACTACACTGCTAGCCAGTTCTGGCTGGGGGCTGCGCCGGTCTCATGCAGCCAGACCGATCAGTTGCGAGTACATGGTGAAAGCGACTGGGACACGCTGGGGCGCTGGAGCCGTATCCAGGGCCTGTCGAATGAGTGGTTGCAACGGCCAGCGGAGGTGCGGGCCGGGCCAGCGTTGGGCCTGGTGGCCGATCTTTTCGGGCGGCTGCCGGACAACAGTGGGACGCGCCTGTTTCTGCCGCTGGTGGCCGGGGGCGGTGGCAGCCCCCCATTTGCCGCCACGGTAAGCCTCAACAGCAGCCAGCCATTGCCTGCGGGCAGCCGCGCCGGTTTGTTGCCACAGGTCTACAGCGTTGGCACACATGTGATCTACCAGGGCACTACTGATGGCTCCCGGAGCGGCGAGACGGGCCTGGGCGCAATCACCCTGCTGTGGCTGAACACTGGTGACCAGGTGCAGGTGAGTCTGGATCGCTACGCCACGGCCAGCGAACCGGGCGGGCGACTGGTGTACCCGGCGCGGGGCAGCAGTGGCCCGCCCCCGGCGGCAGGCCAGATGCTGCAACTACTGTCGGACACATGGGGCGCGAGTCTTGAGATCCAGCCCATCGTCGGCTCAGGCGGCGTGAGCGCAATGGAGGTTGGCCTGCGCAGCCGTGAGTCCCTTGCCGCTGCGCCGACAGTGGCGCTGTGCGTACCGGGGGCGGGCTGCGGCTCGCCAGTGAATTTCCAGCCTGTGGCGGGCGGCAGCTGGACGGCGCGATTAACATCAAGTGATGGTAGTGATCTGCCGAGCTATGGCGTGCTGCGGGTGGGGGCAGCCGGGCGGGGTGAACTGTTGCGCTGGTACATCATCGGTGGCGGGGTTGGCCCGGCCCACATTCGCGGCAACGCCCCCCTGGCCGATGGACTCGTCACTGTGGATGCGCCGGGGGCAACCGGACATGCGAGTCGGCTGGTGTTTATGCCTGCCGCCAACTTTGAGGCGCTAAACCAGCCCCTACCCGCCGGGATTGGCGGCATCATCGGGCAGCCGCTGGATGTGGACATCACATGGCCCAGCGGCGGCGCGCTGCCCTTCAACCTCACGCTGTTTTACCCGCAGGAGGTGGCCGAGCGGTTGGGGGTTGAGCCAGGCCGCCTACGGGTGCTGCGCTACGACCCAGCGGGACAGGCGTGGCAAACGGTGCCGGTGTCGGGCTTCAGCAATGCGGACTCAGCCCCGCCGCCGCCACAACCAACGGCGACGGTTGCGCTATCGCCCACGCCCGACCTCCGGGTGACTGTGCAGGCGCTGGGCAACCGGGGGGCTGGCGTAGCAGCAAGCGGTGACACCAGCCTGGCCTGGGTAGCGACTCAGCCCGTGTCGGCGGGCGGCATCTACGCCGTGGGCTGGGCCACGGGGCCATAACTGACGGTGCGCTGCGGATTGCGTTGATGGACGCAGCGCACCCCCTGTCTAGCTGTACTGCTGCGTTCGGTTGGCACACTGGTGTATGGAGTCCGGCAGCCATGCTGCCGGGCGGGAGCCACGCTCGCGCAATCCACACCAGCGCTAACCATATGAAGCAATACACCTGGCGAGGACATTGCATGGTGTCATCTATGTAACCGGCGTTACGGCGAGGTTTCATTGCCCCGTGCTGAAGAGCTTTGCGATGCGAGTGGAGTTCTTCCTTTCGTCTTGGCTATTGGCCTGCCCTGATGATTGACTGATGCTGTATTGGTGCTATAATGGTGATAGAAAGGAGGTGTACCGATGCTTGTTTTGACCCACACAACTCCCCTGGAAGACATTCGTAACGGCATTTATTTTGAAACGCGGGCTGAATTTGCCGCTCGCCTTGGAATTACTGAACAGACCTACCGCCGCATCCTGGTTCGTGATCGGGCGGTCGAGAACCCCACCAGGCGGCAGGTGGCTGCTCGTTTGCGTGTTGCTCCCCATCTCATTGCGGAACTCGTTCCGCAAGCTACGCCCGAGCGCTTGAGCAGCATCACCCAGGCGATTAACGAGGCTAACGCCATGAGTGACTGGTATGTGTTGGCCGAGGACGGCAGCTTCACCCACGCCCCCGATGTGCAGTGTCCTCCCGGTGAGTCCAACTGATGGCACGGGTTGAGGTTATTGTTCTGGGTCGGGCGGTGGCGGTCATCCGTCAGATGATCCCGACCCAGCGGGCGCAGTTTGACCGTCTCATTGCTGCTATGCGATTATCGCCTCAGGCTGGAGTCTTCTATGGCTACGATTTGGAGCAGCGCGTGTTACGCCAGGTGAGCGCGGCTGATGTCCATATCATTTATACGATAACCTACCGACAACAGGGCGAGCGCCTGTTTGTTGTTGCCGTAGAGATTGCGGAGTGGACGCCGAAGCATAGCGATATGCCG
>JALONX010000198.1 GCA_025454695.1 Chloroflexaceae bacterium | reverse complement strand
TTCTCGTTTCTCCACAGGCATTATACCGATGGACTGGAACCTGAAGATGAACAAAAGATAAATATTCTCAATTCCACGAGTTACGCGGCAAGGGGAATCTTGGGAGCGGCTTTGCCGCTCCCAAACCCTCACCGCGTAACTCGTGGAATTGAGAATATTTATCTTTTGTTCATCTTCAGGTTCCAGTCCATCGGTATAATGCCTGTGGAGAAACGAGAACAATATCAGGAAGGAAACTGCGTGTTCCTCTCCACTCTGCGTCTGTTCCCAATTGCGCTGAGTTTGTTGCTGGTGCTGGTGAGCTGTGCCTCGCCCCTCCCGCCCACCAATCGCCTCAGCTTCTATGTTGCGCCCAACGGCAACGATAGCTGGTCGGGGCGGCTGGCCGGGGCCAACTGGCTAGGCAGCGACGGCCCCTTTGCCAGCCTGGAAAAGGCTCGCGATGCCATTCGGGCGCAGCAAGCGTCTGGTGGGTTGCCCCCTGGCGGGGCGGTGGTCTACATGCGTGGCGGCGTCTATCAGCAGCTTCAGCCTGTTGTGTTGGAAGCGCAGGACAGCGGCCAGCCCGAGCGGCCCATCACCTACATGGCCTTTCCTGGCGAGGAGGTGCGCCTGACAGGCGCGGTGAGTCTCGACGGCAGCGCTTTTACCAACACGCTCCCGCCCGAGGTGAGCGCCCGGCTGAGTGACGCGGCCCGTGTCAATGTGGTGCAGCTCGATCTGCGGGCCAGCGGGGTGGAAGCCTCCGCGCCGATCCTCCCGCGCCGCTGGGATGCCGCGCCGCCGCCCGCGTGGAACGAGCTGATCATCAATGATGAGCTGCAACAGCTGGCCCGCTGGCCCAACCTGCGTCCGCTCACTGGCACTGCTACCGACCGGGAGCTGTGGCGCTTCATAGGCGAACTGCCCGATGGCGAGGAGGGGCAGCGTTTTAGCTACCGCCAGGGCGACGAACGCCCTGCCCGCTGGCGGAACACGGACAACATCTGGTTTCATGGCTTCACCTTTGCCAACTGGGCCGATTACCACCTGCCCATCGCCGCGATTGACCCCAATGCTGGCACCATCGCCCTTGACACCAGCAACGTGGGCAACTGGCGCGGCCTGCGTTCGGGCTACCGCTACGTTATCTATAATGTGTTGGAAGAACTTGACCAGCCCGGCGAATACTACATTGACCAGGCGAGCCAGACGCTCTACCTCTGGCCTCCCGCCGACGTGCGCCAAGCCGACCTGCGCCTGACCCTCAACGAGGGGCCGCTGATCAACGTGCAGAACGCCAGCCACCTGAGCTTTGAACACCTGATTATGGAGGGCAGCCGGGGTGATGGCATCAGCATCAGCGGGGCGAGCAATCTGGCCTTGCGGGGCAACACCATCCGCAACATGGGCCGCACCGGGGTGGTGATTCGCGAAAGTACCAACGTCACCGTGGCCGATTCGACCATTCACCATGTGCATGCCGGGGTAGATGTTAATGGGGGTGACCAGCGCCAGCTACGTGAGTCGGGCAATCGTTTGCACAACAACGTTATTTCTCACTTTGGGCGGCTGGTGAAGGCCTATGCGCCGGGGGTGTGGCTGCGCGGCGTGGGCGTGGAACTGACCAACAACGAGTTGCACGACGGGCCACACAGTGCCATTCTCTTTGAGGGGGCCTTGCACCGCATTGAGCGCAACGTCATTCACCGCGTGGCTATGGAAACGGAAGATGTGGGTGCGATCTACTCAGGCCGCCGCTGGTCACGGGTGGGCACGGTGATTCGGCACAACTACATTTATAACACCTTCTTCAGCCAGGCATTGGGGCTTGGCCCGGCCTCGGTTGGGGTCTACCTTGATGATGGCATGGCAGGCACCACGGTTGAAGGCAATATTTTTGACAACGTTGGGATCGGTGTTTTTTCAAAAGGGCCGTTGAACCGGATTGAGCATAATCTCTTTCTCAACAATCGCCAGGAGCGGGCCACGCCCGAACGACTCGGCGTGGTCTTCATTGGAAACACGCCCGAAGAGCATCTGGCAACCCTACTGGATGATTTGCAGCAGTTTGACTATACACAACCGCCATGGAGCGAACGCTTTCCTGAGCTGGTCTATTTTGTGCAGCGTTTTGGCCTGCAGCGGGGCAATTTGTCGCTGGTGCCCTATGGACTTTCTGTGCAAGGAAATCGTTTCTACAACAATACGGTCAACCTCAGTATCTGGCCGCGCTACCTGGAAGAGCCGTATCCAGGCGAATTCCGCATGATTGTGCAGGATAACCAGACGCTGCCCGCACTCCCCGACCTGATTGACCCCCAAACGCGCCAACTCCGCCCCAACTTCGACTTTGCCGCCCTCAACATGCCTGCTATTCCCCTGGCTGAGATTGGGCCGATGCGGTGAAACGTGAAACATGAAACGTGAGGCGTGAGGTGTGAGGCGTACTGCGCCTGCCCTGAGCGTAGGCGAAGGGTACTGCGTAATTCAGGTCATCTTGTCATCTTGTCATTGCGGCCCTCGGTCTCCCGTCTTCGGTCTCCGGTCTCATTCCCGTCGTTGGTAACAACTCCGTAATGGCGTCGGGCTAGAATAGCATGCACCGTTACGCCTGGTTCTGGCGGACGGTTGCGCATACCAAACTGGCTGGCACAGCCTATCCATCGTTTTACCATTTGCCAACCGGGAGACTCTATGCTGCACACACACACGGTGTTGCACGACCGCTATCAGGTGCTGCAACCGATTCGGCGCAACCGCCACGGCGGTCTCTACAAAGCCGCCGACCTGCACACGAACGCGACCGTTACACTGAAGCAGATTGTTCTGACCCCAGCGTGTTCGCCCAACCGTGTGGCGACGGAAGCCCAATTGCTTACCGACCTGCGCCACCCGGCCATTCCCACAGTGGAAGCCCAATTTGGCGATGAAACCAGCCACTACCTGGTGATGGAATACATCCCCGGTGATGACCTGGCGGCGCTGATGACCCGCAACGGCGGCACCTTCCCCGCTGCCGACATTATTAGCTGGGTGCTGCGCTGGGCCGACCAGGTGCTGGACGTGCTGGAATATCTGCACAGCCAGAATCCGCCAGTGTTGCACCGCAACATCAAACCGCAGAACATGAAGCTCACGGCGCGGGGCAACCTGCTGCTGCTAGATTTTGGTCTGGCCGCCGCCAATGCTACACAGACGACCAGTCTTTCGGCAGAAGCGTTGCCCTACACACCACTGGAAAAACTGCGCGGCAACCTGCATGATGCCCGGAGCGATCTGTATGAACTTTCGGCCACGCTATACCATTTGCTGACGGGCGTGAGTCCCACCGATGCCGCGACCCGCATGGAAGCGCTGCTGAACAACCAGCCCGACCCGCTGCGAGCGGTTGATGAATTGAATCGGGCGGTGTCGCCCACGCTGGCAGCAATTGTGAAGTATGGCCTGGCCCTCGACCCGGACGCCCGCCCGGCTTCGGCGGCGATTCTGCGGCGGGCCTTGCGCGGCGTGCGGGCCACCATCAGCCCCGGCAGCGCGGTGAGCTTCCCGGCCCTGAACCCCACGGCCCACGCGCTGCTCCGGGGCAGCCCACTTGAGCTACAGCAGCCGCAGGTTGCGCCCGTGGCGGCACCGGTTGCGCTGGTGGAGGTTGCACCGGCAGCGCCGGGCACGTTGTTGCACACTTTCCAGACTGGCGACCCAGTGTTGTGTGCAGCCCTCTGCCCCAGCGGCGAGATTCTAGCTCTGGCGGGCACAGGCCGCATGGTGACAAGCTGGCACCTGGACAATGGCAGGGTGGGGCAGCATCTGGAAAGCCAGACGCAGACCATCCAGAGCCTGGCCTTAAGCCGCGACGGCCAGTTGCTGGCGGCGGGTAGCGAAGACCGACTGGCGCAGCTGTGGCATTTTCCTAGCGGTGAAGAAATCTCCGCCCCGGATGTGCCAGCTTACCCGGCGGAGTGTGTCGCCTTTAGCCCCGATGGCCAGTTGCTCGCGACGGGTGGTTGGGGCAGCGCCATCTACCTCTGGCAGGTTGAGGGCAAGGGCCTGGTGCGGCGGCAGGCGCTTACCACGCGCTTTGTGCAGAGCCTCAGCTTCAGCCCTGATGGGGCGTTGCTGGCGGCGGGCTGCTATGACGGCATGGTGCGGCTCTGGCGCACCGAGGACGGCGAAGCGGTACAGACGTTAGAAGTTCACAACTCGTTTGTGTTGAGTGTGGCCTTTAGCCCGGACGGTGCGTTGCTGGCCACTGGTGGCGGCAGCACCACGGTGCGCCTGTGGCAGGTGCAGGATGGCCAGCCGCTGCACAATTTGCAAGGCCACACCAGCTATGTGCGCTGCGCCGCTTTTAGCCCCGACGGCACCCTGCTGGCCACTGGCGGCGAAGACAAACATGTGCGCGTGTGGGATGTGGCCACCGGCGAGGCGTTGCACCAGCTCAAGGGGCACAGCGACGCCATCACCAGTCTGCACTTCAGCCCCTGCGGCACTCGCCTCATCTCCACCAGCCGCGACGGGACGATACGGGTGTGGAGCGTGTGAAGACGGCGGAGAACCGAGAACCGAGAACCACGTAGGGGCGAACCTTGTGTTCGCCCAAACCGAGAACCGAGAAACAGTAGGGGCGAACCTTGTGTTTGCCCTCAATGCAATTCAACGCCAACGCAACGTTGTAGGGGCGTGGTCGGTGACCCGCCCGCAATGCATTGCGCCGAACCCGCCGTGATGCCAGCGTTGCCATGCAATGTAGAGACGCCCCGCCGGGGCGTCTCTACAACGATAAACCACTGTTGTTCATTGCTTGCCACGCCGCATGGCAAACCATTGATATGCACTGTAGCGACACCCTGCCGGGGCGTCGCTACATTGAGATACGTTGAGGAACCTGGGGTTTCTCGGTTCTCAGTTCTTGGCCACTACCCCACGCTTGCGGCAGCCTGACTCTGCACCCGTTGCTCCCGTTTGTGCATGTGTTCGGCCAGGTAGTAGCTGCCGATGACAAAGGTCGCCGCGCTCGCCTGGAACGCAATGCCCTCCCAGGTGGCATACAGCCCAAACCAGAAGCCGCTCCAGTAGGGCAGTTCTAGCCAGCGGATGGGGTGCAACGGCATCCAGCCCACCACTTGCATGACATGCACCGTGTTGCCCACCATTTGCAGCAGCACCGCGCCGATGAGAATGCCGGTGACGATCAGCATCTTTTTGTAGGGCAGCTTGGCCTGCATGGCGAAAACCACCAGGCCGATGAGCAGCGTGCCCAGCAGCCCCACTCCAATGCCCGCTAGCACCGTGGCAGGCCCGGCTTCCAGCACCAGGGCCTGCAAAAACAGCACTGTTTCAAAGCCCTCGCGGTAGACGCTGGTGAAGCCCAGCACCACCAACCCCACCCACTGCCCCGCTGTTCCACCAACGAGGCGTTTCTTCTGGCTGTGGAAACTGGCGATCCAGCCCTTCCAGTAGACATCGTGGAAGAACCAGTTGGTGATCAGCAGCAGCACAGCGATGGCGATGATCGAGACAATTGCTTCCAGCCGCTCGCCGTAGCGGGCCATTGCCAGCAGCGCTTCGCGGGCCACCACCCATGTGAGGATGGTGGCGAGGAAGGCCAGCCCGGTGCCCCACCAGAGCGGCGTGCGAAATTTGCGCTGTTCACCTAGCTTCAGGCTGCCCATCAGCGAGGCCAGAATCAGCACCGCTTCCAACCCTTCGCGGAAGACAATCACAGCGGCGTTGGTGGCGACGGCGAGCGGGGCGTTGTTGCCCGTCAGGGCCTGCTGCGCTGCCGCCAGCTGGGTGTTGAGGGTGACCCGCGTCTGCTTAATGGTGGCAGCCGGGGCCTGCTGGGCGATGAGGTGGGCCAGACCCTTTTGCTCACCCTGGCCATACCAGAAGAGGTCTTCCAGGATGGGCTTAAACTGGGGTGCAAACACAATCAGCTTGGCTTCCGGGCCACTCTCCAAAATGGCGTAGGCTTCCAGCCGCGACGACTCGGCCAACTCATACTGGCCCGCCGCCACTGCCGCCTCCATCTGATCAAGGGCGGTCTGGATAACGTCGAAGTCGGCGCTGCTGTCGGGCTTTTGCCACTCGGCAGGCATGGTGGCCTGCAACGCCGCTGTGAGTTGGTCGGTGGTTGCCTCCACCAGGGCTGGGTCGGGGGCCGACTGGGGCGTAGCGGCCCGTAGTTGTCCTTCCAGCTCGGCAAAGAGCTGGGCCGCTTCCGTGGTGCGGGCCGCGTCGCGCTCGTGCAGCAGGTCGCGCAGGTCGTTAAAGGCGGCGGCAGCGCCATCGCGGAAGGTGGTGGCCTCACGAATTTCAAGATCAAGGGTGACGCGGCCATCACGCACGCCGCGCTCATACTCCACTGGCACCAGCGAGAGGAAGCGCAGTAACTGGCCTGCCCGCCGCTCCTGTTCGGCCTGGCTCAGCGGGGCGGCCCGAAAGCCGGTCAGGTGTGTCTCGACCGCTGCAAGTGGTTCGGTCAGATTTTCGCCCTGTAATGCGGCAGCCCGCAGCGCGGCGAAAGCGGCCTGGGCCTGGTTCAGGGCTGGGTCGCCCCGCTGTTGGCCGTAGGTCGGGGCCAGGATGGCAAAGTAGCCCACCGCCGTTGCCGCCAGTTCGGCCCGCCTGGTGGGGAAGCCCTGGATGGTGGGGTTGGCCAGGTCGTTCAAGGCTACCAGCAGGCGAGCCTGGTAGGTATCGAGCAGGTCGGCTTGCACCAGTTGCATGGCGGCTTCGGGCGCAAGCTGGCCCTGCTTCAGGTTGCGCAGGGCCAGGGTTGCATCGGCATTGGGGCGCGAGAAGCGGGTGGCGGTGCGAAACTCGCGCAGCGGCAGCCAGGCCTGGGCTGTTTCCACATCGCCCGCCGCTGTTGCTGCCTCTACCACATGGTAGCTGCCGCCAAGCACGCCCGTCCAGATCTGGGCGCGGGCATCGGCAAAGGCGGCTCCATCACCAGCACGCAGGGCCTGGGCTGCCGCCGCAAAGCCTTCGCGCACGGTGTTGTCGTTCGCGGCGGCGCTGCGGGCCAGGGTGGGCGCAAGGGCGCTGGTGTAGGTCTGCCGGGCGGCCTCCAGCTGGGGAGCAGCGGCGTCGTTCAGCTTGAGCTGAAGCTGCACCAGGGTTGCCCGAATGGACTCACCAGCTTCTGCCGGAGACTGCTGCTGGGCGAAGGCTGGTATGGGCAGGCAACAGGCCAGCACGGCCAGCAGCAGGGCAAAACAGCGGCGCATGGGCTAATTCTCCAGTTTAATGTTGAGTTGGGCTGCCATCTGGCTCACCTGGCCGGTAATAGCAGTGGCACGGTTCTGGGCTTCGGCCCCTAGTAGGTCAGCCTCTTCAGCTGTAAAGCGTTTGCCACCCGTTTCCTGGCTATGTACATCGGCGACGAAGGCTTTAAGTTCGGCTAAACCTTTGCCAATCTGGGCGTCCTGGGCTGAGTCTACCTGCTGGATGAGCGGGCTGACGCCTTTGTGAACCACTTCCAGGCTGCTCAGGATGTCTTGAATGTCGGCGAGGCGCGAGATGGCCACAAAGTCACGGCTGGTGCTGGCTTCCCCGGCCACAAAGCGAGAGTTTTTCCACGAGTCAAAATATTCGGTCATGGTCGGCACCATGACCACCAGGGCGGTGAAGGCATCAGACTCACTGGGCGTCCAGTTCTGGGCTGCGCTGGTCAGTTCGGCCACAGTGCTGACCAGTTTGTCTACCCCGCCTTTCAGCACGTTGGCCTCGGGCAGCACATCGCTAAATTCCATGGTGCCATTGCTGTCCAGGTCGGCCTGCACGCCGCTGCTGTAGTCGGCAAAAGTGCCCCAGAGGGTGCTTTCGGTAACGCCAAACAGATTGCCTGGTTTGGGCAGGGAGCGCCCGTCGGGCAAGGTCAGGTCGAAGGCAACGGCGTTTTCTGGGTCTTCCTGGCCAGCTGCACCAGCATCGAGATCAACATCAAACTGGGCCAGCGACGGGGTGCCCGCCACAATCCCTTCCATCTGTTCGTAGAGCGGGCTGGCCGTCTTCCAGGCGCTGCGGGCGGATTCAAGCGTCTGCTTCACTTCTGCCGGGTTGCTCTGCCAGAGGGCGTTGTAATCAAACGAAGCGGCTTTTGCCAGGTCGTAGTAGCGGTTGCTGGTCTGCTGAAGTGTGGCGCTGGCGGCCTGAAGTTCGCCCGTTTTGCCCATCAGATAGGTCTTGATGCCGCTGAGATCGGCCTTTGCGGCAGGCGCGGCGGGGGCGGCAGGTGCGGCGGGCTGCTGGGCCACGGGGGCTGCCGTGGGGGCGGGCGTCGCTGCCGGAGCAGCACAGGCCACAACAAGTGGCAGCGCAACCAGTGCGCCGACAAACCGACGGAACATGGCGTCGTTCCTTTCCAAAATTATGGTCTACAAATAGATGGCATTAGGATATACTAATAGCCACGTTTTGTCAATCATATTCTTTTGTTACTTCCCAGGCAAAAAGGTGTGCAACGCTAGTGCATTGAGCGATTAGCGGTAGGGGATTGGTTAGAATTAGTGCCGATCTCATCACGAGTGATGCGTGATGCGTAATGAGTGATGCGTAATGCGTGATGCGTGATGCGTAATGCGTGATGCGTGGAGTGTGAAGCGTAAATTCAGGGAAATAAATACACGGGCAATTACGTTTGTTTGTTCACAATGACTGCTCTGTCATTCCGAACGGAGTGAGGAATCTCCATTGCAATGCAGTGAAGACCCCTCCCTGCGGTCGGGGTGACATGGCAAAGCATTGCAAGAGAACTTCCTTTACAGAGTAATAAGGGAAATAAAGGAAATGACGACTTAATGCTCAGGAT
>JALONX010000197.1 GCA_025454695.1 Chloroflexaceae bacterium | reverse complement strand
GAAGCTGCGGGCCTACCACACCAACAACGCCCTGATCTGCCTGCGCACCGACATGGGCGCGGGCCACGGCGGCAAATCGGGCCGCTTTGAGGCCCTGGAGCAGGCGGCACAGGAATTCGCCTTTATCTTGCATGCACTGGGCTTAAACGAGAGCAGCTAATTTCACTGCGGAGGCGTGGGGAGCGCAGAGGTTTTTGTGTATTGCTCCGTCCCTCCGCGCCTCGCTACAAAGCAAAGGTTTTGCTTGTGTCCAATTCTTATGCATATTGTCACCCTGAGCGAAGCGAAGGGTTTTGGCGTAAGCACGTCAGAGACTCTTCGCTCCGCTCAGAATGACAGCATTGATGTACGAGCCAAATTTCACAGTATCTCTGTGCCCTCTATGCCTCTGTGGCAAAAAAGGAAAGTTATATGATTGCAGAAGAAACACCTATTGTTGATCTGAAACCATTGTTGGAAAACTGGAACATTGCCCGCCATTTGCCCGAGGTCGCCCGGCAGCACCCGGAGCAGGTGGCGGTGGTGACTACCACGGGTCACGACTGGCGACGCAGACCGATCTACGAGCGGCTCAGCTTTGCCGAACTCGACCGACTCAGCGACGCCTATGCCTGGGGCTTGCAAGGCTATGGCATCGGGCGGGGCATGCGCGTGCTGCTGATGGTGCGGCCTGGCCTGCCCTTGATCGGCCTCACCTTTGCCCTGTTTAAGGCGGGCTGCATTCCCATTCTGATTGACCCGGCCATGGGCCGCCAGAACCTGATCACCTGCATTGAGGAAGTTACTCCCGAAGCAATGGTCGGCATCGAGCGTGCCCACATCGCCCGCAAGCTGTTTCCCAAGGCCTTCCGCAGCGTCAAACGGGCGGTGACGGTGGGCAAACGGCTCTTCTGGGGCGGCCCTACGCTGGACGAGCTGAAGGTGGCGATAACCACGCCCTTCCCGATGGAGCAGATGACTACGACTGATCCAGCGGCGATTATCTTCACCACCGGCAGCACCGGCCTGCCCAAAGGCGTGCAATATGAACACGGCATGTTTAACGCCCAGGTAGACATGCTGCGCGAGCAATTCAACATGCAGCCCGGCGAGGTAGATATGCCCGCCTTTCCACTGTTCGCCCTGTTTAATGCGGCCCTGGGCATCACCTCGGCCATCCCGCCGATTGACCCGACCCGCCCGGCCTCGTGCAACCCGGCGGAGGTGCTGCGCTTCATGCACGATCAGGGCGTCACCACCACCTTCGGCTCCCCAGCAATCTGGAATAAGGTGACAGCCTACATGGTGAAGAACAACGTCACCGTGCCCACCCTGCGCCGGGTGCTGATGGCCGGTGCGCCTGTGCCACTGCACATTCACGAACGCTTCCGCGGCCTGCTGCCGCCCGATGCCGACACCCACACGCCCTATGGCGCAACCGAGGCCCTGCCGATTACCTCTATTTCTGGGCGACAGGTGACCGCGGCGATGAACGAACGGAACGACCCCATGGCGGGCACCTGCGTCGGCTGGCCCATGCCGGGGGTGACGCTGCGCATCATCCCGATTGTGGATGAGTCCATTCCGACCTGGGATGAGTCGCTGGTGCGCCACCCCTACGAAGTGGGCGAAATTGTGGTGAAAGGCCCAGCGGTGACAAAGCAGTATATCAACCGCCCACAGGCCAACGCCATTGCCAAAATCCGCGAGGGCGAAGCCACCTGGCACCGCATGGGCGACCTGGGCTATCTCGACGCTGAGGGTCGAGTCTGGTTTTACGGACGCAAGACTCATCGCGTGCCCACGGCGGAGGGCTGCCTTTACACCGAACCATGTGAACTGGTCTTCAACCAGCACCGAGACGTGTTTCGCTCGGCCCTGGTGGGCGTGCCAGAAGCCGGTAACGATCAGGCCAAGCGGCCCGTCATAGTCATTGAGCCAAAACCAGGTACAATGCCCAAAACGGCTGAGGCGCGCGAGCGCTTCATCGGCGAGTTGCGGCGGCTGGGCGCGGCCCACGAGATGACGGCGGGCATTAGCACCTTTCTGTTCCACCCGGCTTTTCCGGTGGACATTCGCCACAACGCCAAGATTTTCCGCGAAAAGCTGGCCCTCTGGGCGGCGAAGGAGTTGTAGTTTTACTGCGGAGAACGCGGAGAACGCGGAGGTTTTGTAGCTCGCGCAAAGCCTACCCATGTATGATATGACGGTAAACGTAGTGCGGACTTTAGTCCGCGTTATGGCAAAAGAGCGTTTGCCACGGACTAAAGTCCGCACTACAAACTTACAAACTCTCAATATAGTATGAAACAATCAACAAAACTATTCCTCGACATTCTGATGGGTGCGGTGATTCCCATCCTGATTCTGAACTACCTCACCCGCCCGCTGGGCGCGCCAGTGGCCTATGTGCTGGCGGCCATGGTGCCGGTGACATGGGTCTTTCTTGATCTGTTTTTTATCACCCGGCGCTTCAACTTCATCACCAGCTACACCGGGCTTTCGGCAGTGGTCAGCGGCATTCTGGCTTTCTGGTTTGTGGATGGCTTCTGGTACGCTATAAAAGACTCATCGGGCTTTATTCTGTCGGTGCTGGTCTTCGGCATCACCGTGCTGATTGGACGGCCTATTCTGCAATTCTTCCTCACCCAGGCGCTCAACCCCGACACACCGGAGAAAGAGCAGAGCCTGCGGCGGTTGCTAGCCGAGTCCACCGTCTTCCGCGCCCTGGTGACGGGCAGCCTGCTGGTGATCGTCAGCAATGCTGCCTGCGGCATTGCCAACTTCTGGCTCAACTACACCATGGTGCTGGCCCGCTTCGGCACCGAGGAATTTAACATGCAAGTGGCCCAGGTCAACGCCATTACCCGTGTGGCCCTGCTGCTGCCCAGCATGGTGGCGCTAGGCTTCGCCTTCTGGCTGGTCTACAAAGCCATGTTTAAGGCGCTGCCCAAAGAAGAGGGCAAATCCCAGATCGAAAGCGACATCTGGGATTTGATACGCTTGCGCGAGATGCAGCGGCAGTAGCCCGTGAAACGTGAAACGTAATGCGTAATGCGTAATGCTGTGAGTGAATGAGGGAACTGGTAGTGCGGACTTTAGTCCGCGTATTTAAAAGTACACCCATACAACGCGGACTAAAGTCCGCACTACGGGTTAATCTCCAATCGCTAATCTCTATGCTTACTCTCGTAACAGGCGGAAACGGCTTTATCGGGCGCTACATTGTGGAGCAACTGCTAGCCCGGGGCGACCGGGTGCGCGTGCTGGGCCGCAACGACTACCCCGAACTTCGGGCGCTGGGGGCCGAGTGCTTTAAGCTTGACCTGGCAGCGCAGCAGGATTGCGGCCCCGCCCTGAAGGGCTGTGAGGTGGTGTTTCATGTGGCGGCCAAGGCGGGCGTGTGGGGCAGCTTCGACGACTACTACCGCAACAATGTGACGGCAACCCAGCACCTGGTGCGGGCGGCCATTGCGGCGGGCGTGCCGAAGTTTGTGTTTACCTCGTCGCCCTCGGTGGTCTTCGGCGATGATTCGGTGGAGGGCGTGGATGAAACAGCGCCCTACCCGGAGACGTTTCTAGCCCCATATCCGCACACAAAATCTATTGCCGAGCGCTTTGTGCTGGCCCAGACTGAGATTCTCACCACCGCCATTCGCCCGCCGCTGGTGTGGGGGCCACGGGATCCCCACATTCTCCCCCGCCTGATTGACCGTGCCCGTTCGGGGCGGCTGCGGCGCATTGGCGATGGCACCAACAAAGTAGATGTAACCTACGTTGAGAATGCCGCCGAAGCCCACCTGCTCGCCGCCGACCGGCTCAGCGCGGACTCACCCGTGCGCGGGCGGGCCTACTTCATCGGCCAGGAAAACGCGGTGCTGCTGTGGGACTTTATTAACACCCTGGTCACCAACGCGGGCTGCCAGCCGATTCGCGGTAGCGTCTCCTATCCGCTGGCACTCAACATCGCCACCGTGCTGGAAAAGGGCTACCAGCTGGTGGGCAGCAAAGAAGAGCCGCCCTTCACCCGCCTCACCGTCACCGGGCTGGCCAAATCGCGCTGGTTTAACCTGGCCGCCGCCCGCCGCGACCTGGGCTACGGCCCGCGTATCTCCACCGAAGAAGGCATGCGTCGTACCGTGGCGGCACTCCGTGGGTAAAAGGCTCAGCCCAGCGATAGTGATGTTTTAGGCCAAATTTAGGCAGGGGCTTGCCCAATAGTGATGGGTGCTGAGAATCTGCACTCATCACAAACCCTCACGGCAGAACAGATACTCATACCACCTATTTCAAAAGAACACAAAAGTGTACTTTGATGTCAAGACGGCCTAAATATTACTAGATTTTTATTTAGGTTACCGTCATGTCAAGGTGAAGATAGCAATTTTGTTAATTGACAACACAACGTACATGGCTTACGCTGCTAGTGAAGCTCTCCATAGTGCGAGAGCAAAAAACAGAAGGTTCCTGGTAGCGTTACCAGTAATGAGGATTTTAGGTTCAGAAGACCTGCGCTTTCGTCCATGGGTTGCCGAAAGGTGAAGGAAACGAACCTAGACTAAACCTTGCTGAAGGAGCTTTAGTACAAGTTTGCAGGAACAACGCTCTATATTTTCTCCCATCCCCGCTTTTCATCGCAGCCACATTCCTACCTTGCGTTGATCATAACTGCATAGCGTGTGCATCGTCGCATCCTTGTTTTGATGCCCCGTTTGTGGCGTCACACCTTGCTCAACCCATTGTTCATTGAGCAATGGGTTTTCGTTTGCCTCTTTTTTCGATGTTGTTTGTTGTGGTTGACCAGATACAGCATGGAGGAAGATCTCGTGTATGGTTCGGTGATCATCCCTGCCTACAATGAAGCGCAACGCCTTCCAAAAACGCTATGTCGGTACCTTTCCTACCTGCACACGGCCCACGTGGCCCGGCAGTGTGAGGTTATTGTAGTGGCCAATGGCTGCCACGATGCAACGGTGGATTGCACCCGCAGTTTTCAGCATGGCTATCCCCTGCTACGGGTGATCGACATTCCTGCTGCCATTGGCAAAGGTGGGGCGGTGCTAGCGGGCTGGCAGCAGGCCCAGGGCCAGCGGGTTGCCTTTGTAGATGCTGATGGAGCAACCCCACCAGAAACGCTAGCAGCCCTGTTTGACCGACTCGACAGCTATGACATGACGATTGGTTCGCGGCGCTTACCTACCAGCGTGATTCACCAGCAGCAACCGGCCCTGCGCCGGGCCAGTGGCTGGCTGTTTGGCCGGGTCGTGCAGGGCCTGTTTGGCCTGCCGTTTGCCGACACCCAGTGCGGGGCCAAGGCACTGCGGGCCGATGCGCTGCGCAGGCTGCTGCCGCTGGTGCAGGAACAGCACTGGGCCTTCGATGTAGACCTGCTGTTGTGCGCCCGTGCCCTCGACTTTTCCGTGAGCGAAGTGCCGGTTGCCTGGTCAGATGTTTCCGGTTCAAAGCTCCGTATGGGCCGCACCGCATGGGAAGTGCTGGTGTCGTTGTATCGGCTGAAGAAGCGCCACGCGCAGCCCCTACAACCAGTGTATTCATCATACTCGTAGTTCGGAAGGAGTGTTGTTGATTGATGTAACACGGGTCACGCTAGAAGCGACAAGTCGTTCCCCGCCCGTGTGCATCGCATCGCATAATCAAGAGGAGATGCATGCAACCAACCCTACGCATTCTGGCCCTCAACTGGCGTTGCTTGCGCCACCCACAGGCGGGCGGTGCTGAAACGTGCATTTTTGAACAGGCCCAATGCTGGGCACGAGATGGCCACAACGTAACGGTGGTGACGGCAGACCCGGGCCGCCGCTATGCACCAGAGCGCGATGAGCAGTGGAACGGTGTCATCATTAAACGCATGGGCGGGCGCTTTAGCCTCTACCTGCTGGTGGCGCTGTTTCTGTTACGCTATGGGCGACGCTTCGACTGTGTGTTGGATATTAGCAATGGTATTCCTTTTTTTACGCCCTTGTTTGGGCGCTTGCCGGGCGTGCTGTTTGTGCATCATGTGCATCATAAGCAGTGGTTTGTAGAAATGCCCTGGCCCCTGGGCCATGTGGGCTGGTTTCTGGAAAGCAAGGTGGTGCCATGGCTCTACCGCACATGGCCCGTGATTGCGGTGTCACCCACCACCCGCCAGGCGCTGATCGAGCTCGGCATGACGGGAACCAATATTCATATTGTGTACAGCGGGCTGGTGCCGCCTCCGCCACCAGAGCCTCGCCCAGCTCGCCGCGATGGCCAAATTGTCTACCTGGGGCGCATAAAACGTTACAAACGGGTGGATATGCTGGTGCGGATTGTGGCCCGGCTGCGTTCCGCTATTCCCGATATCCGGCTCGATATTGCCGGTGATGGCGATGAACGGGCGGAAGTGGAGCGGCTGGTGGCCGAGCTTGATGTCGGCGATCTGGTTACCATTCATGGCTTTGTGGATGAAGCAACCAAGGCCGAACTGCTCTGGTCGGCCCGGGCCTTTGTCACCGCTTCCATGCACGAGGGCTGGGGGCTTTCGGTGGTGGAGGCCAACGCTTGCGGCTGCCCGGCGGTGGCGTTTAACGTGCCGGGGTTATCGGTTGCTATTCGGCACCGGATGACTGGCTTGCTGGCCGAAACCGAGGACGACATGCAACAGGCCATTGCCGCCCTGCTGTGCGACCGGGGAGCCTGGACTCAGATGGCGGAGGGAGCGCAGCAATGGGCACGGCAGTTTAGCTGGGCTTCGGCGGCGAGCACCACGCTGCTGCTGCTGCGCGGAGTGGTGCCCGCAGAACGGCGGCTGGGCCGGCCTTCTACGCTGTAAACAACCATGCGTATTCTACACCTGGCATTTGAAGACCCACGACAACCTGGCAGCGGCGGCGGCTCGGTACGCACCTACGAAATCAACCGCCGCTTGAGCCAGCAGCACCAGATTACCTGTGTAGTGGCAGGCTACCGCAGTGCCCGGCCCCGCGTGGAGCATGGTGTGCGCTGGCTGCCACTGGGCACCCGCACCGGCACAAAGCTCGATCAGCTGAGCTATTTTGCCTTGCTACGCTGGGCGGTGCAGCGCCACCCCCACGACCTGCTGGTGGAGGATTTTGCGGCCCCGTTCAGCACCGGCTTCGGCCCACGCTTTACGGTCAAGCCCACAGTGGCCTCGGTGCAGTGGCTGTTTGCCCGGCAGATGCGCGAAAAATACTACCTGCCCTTTGACATGGTGGAGCGGGCAGGGTTGCCCCACTACCACCATTTTGTGGCCGTTTCCGACTGGCTGGCGGCTGAGTTGCGGCATCGGCGGCCCGGGGCCGAGGTGGTGACGGTGGCCAATGGGGTGGAGGGGGCAGCCTTCGCCAACGACTTGCTGCCGCCGCGCCACCTGCTGTTTGTGGGGCGGCTCGACACGGCCCAGAAGGGCTGCGACCTGCTGATTGAGGCGATGGCCCACATCCACAAAACGTTGGGAAGCGCTACGCCGCCACTGCTGATTGTGGGTGACGGCCCTGACCGCCCGGTTCTGGAAGCGCTGGTGCGCCAGCAGCAATTGGCAGGGCACATTCGCTTTCTGGGGCGGGTGACCGGAACCGAGAAGTACCAACTGCTGGCCCAGGCCTACGCGCTGTTGATGCCGTCGCGTTTTGAAACCTTTGGCATGGTGGCAGCGGAAGGGCAGGCCGCCGGTGCCCCGGTGGTGGCGTTTGAGGTTGGCCCGCTGCGCGATGTGGCGGGCGGCGGTGGCGCATTGCTGGTGCCACCCTTTGATGTGGCGGCCTTTGCCCAGGCCGCCGTGCGTTGCGTGCGCTATGCGGCGGGCCTGCTGCCCTTGCGGCACGCCGGGCAGGCCTGGGCGCAGCGCTATAGCTGGGACAGCCTGGCCCCACAACAGGGCCAGTTTTATGAACAGGTGGCGGCGGCTGGAACCAGGACGTTGCCAGCAATCAATCACCCAATACGCAATGTTGCAGGTACTAGACCATTCATGTCACGTAGGAGGAACTCGCCGTGAGCGCAAAGCCCCCCCAGGTCGCGGGCACCAGATTCTCGTCCAACGGCACCACTGAACGACTGCTTTTTCTTGCCGTTGTGGTGCTGGCAGTGCTGGTTGTTCTCGCACTGCGCCTGATCAATCTTGGCCCATCGTTTAATGTTTTTATTGATGAGATTACCTATCTCTACCTTTCGCAGAGCGCCATTGCCAATGGCAGCCTGACCGCCTACGGGCAGACGTTTTATCTGCACCCACCGGCCTATTTCTTTATCCAGGGGGCCTACTTGCAACTGTTTCAGCCGCTGGGTGGACTGATTGAGCAGATTTATGTGGCCCGCACGCTGAACCTGGCCTTTGCGGCCCTTTCGGCGGCGGCGCTGATCGTCTTCACCTACCGGCTTTCGGGCTGGTGGGCGGTAGCGCTGGCTATGGGGCTATTTGCCCTGGATCCATTCATTATTCGCATGAATAGCCTGGCCATGCTGGACACACCGGCAATGGCCTGGGTGATGCTGGGCTATGCCATCATCGTGTTGCAGCTGTCGTCGCGGCGCAATGGCATCAATCAGGATCAGCAGATTGCCCTGCCCACATGGGCGGCGGTGCTTGCCGGGCTGTCGTTTGGGCTGGGCATTCTGACAAAGGACGCCATGGCCTTGCTAACACTGTTGCCTCTGCTGGCCTGTTTCGCCCTCAACTGGGTGATAACCCGCCGCAGTATGCTGCTGGTGGGCGTAACAGCTAGCCTGACCTACCTGCCCTACCTGATGACGGTGATTGCGGTGGGCGAGTGGGGCCGTTTCGCCGAGCAGAAGTTTTCCGGCATCCTGCGGCTGGCGGGGGTCTTCCGTACCACCGGCCTGAACCGCCCCGACGGC
>JALONX010000196.1 GCA_025454695.1 Chloroflexaceae bacterium | reverse complement strand
ATTGCAGATTAGCTATTGCTCGAAAGGCGATGCACAGCGCTCGTGCAGACCTGTCCTGAGCATAGTCGCAGGGTTGCAGATTGAATCAGGAGGGCAACGCGATCATATGCGATACAGCCCATGCAATGCCCTGTAAACGAATCTATGGTGCAGTCCAATGTCACCCCGACGGAGGAGGGGTCTTCAGTGCGTAGCAAGGCCGATTGCTCACGCTGCCTGCCTTGAGTGCAACGAATGGGTTCGGAATGACACGGAGGTCATGGTACACAAAGACATCTTGTTTACAGACTAGTTAATTCTGGCAAACCTCAACCACCACTTTGCCCTTTGTGTGCCCCTGTTCTACATGACGATGAGCTTCGGCGATTTGATCCAGAGCATAGGTTTTTTCAATCACCGGGCGCAATTTCCCGGCCTCCACCATGCCGCGCAATAGATCCATATCCTCGGCGTTAGAGCTGGCTAAATGTAGGCCCAGCCGTTTGTCTTTCGTCAGCAGGGCAAACAGCACCTGGAACATTTGCGTGCCGGGCTTCAGCGGGTTTTCAGTAATGTAGATGCCAGTTTTTGTTAATGATGACTTACAGCTGGCGTAGGTGCGTTTGGCCACCGCGTCAAGCACCAGGTCGTACTGCTTGCCATTGCGGGTAAAATCTTGGCTGCGGTAGTCAATCATGTGGTCGGCACCAAGCTGTTGCACCCAGGCGAGGTTGGCCGTGCTGCACACCGCCGTCACTTCGGCTCCAAAGGCTCTGGCGAGCTGCACCGCGAAGTGGCCCACCCCGCCCGCTGCCCCGTTGATCAATACCGTCTGACCTGGCTTGAGCTGGGCCACGTTTTTGAGCGCCTGCAAGGCGGTGAGTGCGGCCACCGGCATGGCAGCAGCTTCCGCCATGCTCAGGTTGCCCGGCAACAGACTCAGGCCCTTTTCGCGGACGCTCACATATTCGGCGTGGGAGCCGAAGCAGTTGCCAAATACTGCGTCGCCTACCTTGAAGCGTGTTACCCCCGAACCCACCGCCTCCACCACGCCAGCCAGGTCAACCCCCAGCACATGGTCTTTGGGCCGCAACAGGCCGTTGCTGGGCCGCACCGGCAGGTAGCCCCGCCGGTGTAGATAATCAAACGGAGTGACCGAGGCGTACTGCACCTTGACCAGCACTCGGTCAGTGTCTTCGGTTTTGAGGGTGGGTCGCTCAATTTCTTCTATTTTTAGCACCTCAGGCGGGCCGTAGGTGCGGTAGACGGCGGCTCTCATTGGTGTTTCCTTTCCTCGGATTCCTGTGTGTTTTCAAACTTGCTGGCGCGGCCAATGCCACACACACGCGGGCTGTACCGAATGTACTATTTCATCTTCATCAGCGTGTTTTGGCTTTCCAGACGCCGCATGCGGTGGGTGCAACGCATTGACAGACAAGCAAACGTTCTGTACAAACCACGAGTCCTCTGGCAACGATGTTTCTTTGTGCCCCATGCACGCCATGTCAACCCGCGCGGAGCGAGGGGTTACACAGAAGGGCGAAGAAACATTGTTGACGAAGGATTGAGTCGCTTCTATCTGTTTCCTACTGCCAACGTTATAACCACATTGCCCTTTTTGTGTCCTTGTTCAACATAGCGATGTGCTTCGGCAAGCGCTTCTAGCCCGTAGCAGCGGTCAATGACGGGGCGTATCTTGCCCGCCTCAACCAACGCTTTGAGCAACAGGAGATCGTCGGGCGTTTCACTTGTTGGAGATTTGACGCTGCGAAAGACGCCGGTTTTCTGCAACGCGTTTTTTCCGTGAGCAGTGGCAAGCTTGCCCACTGCGTCAAACACCACCGCATACCGTTCGCTCCGCCGGGTGAAGTCCTCTTGCGTGTAGTCAATCACCGTTTCAGCGCCGAGCGAGCGGGCCAGGGTCAGGTTCGCAGTGCTGCACACGGCGGTGACCTTGGCCCCAAAGTGGTGCGCGGCGAGCTGCACCGCAAATGTGCCCACGCTGCCCGACGCGCCGTAGATCAGGACGGGCTGCCCGGGCTGGATGCTGGCTCTTTTCAGCAGGTAGAGCGCGGTCATGCCCCCAATTGGCACGGCGGCGGCCTCTTCGTGGGAGAGGTTCGTGGGCTTGTGGGCGACCACGCCCTGCTTCCACGTCTCGGGCAAACACACATATTCGGCATACGCGCCCGCACTCAGGCCCGTGGTGGTGCCAAACACCTGGTCGCCGGGGCGGAACCGGCTGACCGCCGCCCCCACCGCTTCGACTTCCCCGGATAGCTCGTAGCCCAGAATCGGTTTGCGCGGCCTGGTCAGGCCAAACACGAGCCGCAGGGCCAGTGTAAACAGGCGCGAGTCGGGGTGTGCGCCCCGGCGTACCCATAACGTGCCTGAAGTGACGGTGGTTGCATGCACTTTGACCAGAATCTCGTTCGCCTTCGGCACAGGTTTAGCCACCTCCACGAGCCGAAACACCTCCGGCGGGCCATACTTGTCATACATCATCGCTTTCATACCGTTGCTCCCGTGGTGATAACAACTTTACCGGCTGCCTGGCCAGCTTCAAGATAGCGGATCGCTTCTGGCACAGCATCAAGCGGGAAGCAGCGATCAATTATCGGGACAATCTTCCTGGACTCAAGCAACCCGCCAATAAAGGCCAGGTCGGCGGGGTTGGGTTTCATGAGCAGGTTCACATGTTCTCTGCTGTCAAGCAGTGTGAGCAGTGGCCCGGGCGTCATTGCCTGCACCATTTGCCTGCCAGCCCCACCACCCATCACATAGATGCCATTGGGAAGCAGGACACGCCGATAGTCGAAAATAGAACGATTACCGTTGGCGGCAAAGATCAGGTTGTACTTCCTGCCCGTGCGGGCGAAATCTTCGCGGTTATAGTCAATCACATGGTCGGCCCCCAGCGAGCGCACCACGGCCATTTTTCTGGTGCTACACACTGCCGTCACCTCGGCCCCAAAGGCTTTGGCAAACTGCACCGCAAAGCTGCCTACGCCACCGGAAGCACCGTGAATCAGTACGTTCTGGCCAGGCTGAAGCTTGCCCTTATCGCGCAGCCCTTGCAGCGCGGTAAGAGCGGCGCTGGGCACAGCAGCAGCCTCCGCAAAGGAAAGGTGGTCGGGCTTGCGCACCAGGGCTTCGGCCTTCACGCAAACATATTCAGCATAGCCGCCAAAACCATAGGCCGATAGATCGCCAAAGACCGCATCGCCAGGCCGAAAACGGGTGACACTGGCGCCAACTGCCTCCACCCGCCCGGCCATATCAGCGCCGAGTACCGGGTATTTGGGTCTGAACAGACCATAGACAAAGCGCACCGGAAACGGCACACCTCGCAGCAGGTGCCAATCGCTCGCGTTTGCCGACGCAGCATAGACTCGCACCAGCACCTCGTCGTTGCCTGGGGTTGGCATGGCGATTTCTTCAAGCCGTAAGACATCGGGCGGGCCATATTGGGTATAAACCATTGCTTTCATAATTCCTCTGAGTGACTATTGCGAAAGGCGCTCGCAAAGCTCGTAACGGCGGCAACAAGCATGCGTCCTACCATGTTTCCGGGTGCCCTGGTGAGCTATTGCTTGAAACGCTCCTATGAGTCTTTACAACATAATCCAGACAGCCATCGGGCAACACGCTTATGAAGATTAAAAATTACATTCGGTATAGCCCGCGTAGGCGGGCTTCACACATGAGAGCCGCGCCCTTTAGGGCTACGGCCAGCACATATACCCGTTTTATTTCTTAAAGCTCATGAGCATGTTTGCGGCTTCCAGACGCCGAATTCATTCGGTGGCCAGGGCGGCACCGCGTGGCCGGATTAAAAGTAAAACTCCATTAAAGCGTTGCTTCGGTTGAAACACGAACCGCAACCAGGGGCAGGCCCGCATCGCGCACTTTTTTCAGCAGGCCATGCAGGGCAGCCTGATCGGTCACATAGCCGCTCAGCACGGTGTCGCCGCAATCCTCCAGCGTCACCGTCAGCCCTTCAAACCAGGCCGACCAGTGGCAGTTCAGGTGCCCCCGAACCCGTATCTGACAGAGTAGCGGTTGGTCGGGGCTATGTGTGTGTGCCATGCCACGCCTCCGTAGTTGATTGCAGATTTCAAATTGCAGATTGCAGATTGCGCTGCAACGAGCTTTATCGTAGGTCTCAGGCGGCAATGTGAACTACAACCAGCATAATGCCTTGCAGTGCTGGGTGGTAGACACTAAAGTGGGGTTGGGGGTGGGGTTGAGTGACGAGTGACGAGTGACGAGTGACGAGTGACGGAACGGCAAAGGAAATAAAGGAAATGCGGGAAATTATCCTGAGCATCAGATCGTCATTTCCTTTATTTCCTTTATTTCCCTGTTGTGACGCAGTACACAGCACGCAACACGTAGTACGCAGTACGCAGTACGCAGTACGCAGTCACCTTGTCAGGCGATCAGTCCCAACTGGCGGGCGCGGGCCACGGCTTCGGTGCGGCGCTGCACCTGGAGCTTGGCGAAGATGCGCTGGTTGTGGCCTTTCACCGTGTCGAGAGCGAGGAATAGCCGCTCGCCGATCTCGTGGTTGGAAAGGCCCAGGGCGATGAGGCGCAGCACCTCCAGCTCGCGCTGGCTTAGCGGTTCAAGCAAAGGCTGAAGGCGAACGGCTGAAGGCTGAACAGCACTGTGGGTAGCAAAGGCAGCCAGTAGCTGGTCAATATAGTTCCGGTAGGCTCCAGATGTGGTACGCACGCTCCGTAGCAACTCGGCCATTGGCTGGCCTTCGTCAACAAAGAGGCGGATGAAGCCGCCCGGCTCTGCCAGAACCAGCGCCTCGGTCAGCAGCTGCATGGCGCTGGCCCGCTGGCCGAGGGCCTGATGCGCCAGCGCTTCTAGCAACAGCAGCTGAAGCAGTTCATCGCCCCAGCCATGGGCCTCGGCCTGCTGACGCAGCGGCTCCAGGATGGCCAGGGCGGCGGCGGGGTTGCCCTGGGCCAGCAGCACCCGCGCCTGGCTCAGCGGCAGATCGTGAGTCTGGGCTAGCCCGGCGGCGGCGCTGACCTGGTTCTGGTGCAGCAGCAGCGTCACCTGAGCGGCGGCAATGTCGGGCAGGCGGTGAACGAAGTGCTGCTGGCGGGCCGACTGCTGGGCCTGGGCCAGCAGGGCGTTTGCGCCCGCCGCGTCGCCCTGCACCAGCTTGAGGCGGGCCAGAAAGATTTCCGTGATGATAAAACGGTCAATCACGCGCTCGTACTGGCGGGCTAATTGGAGAGCTTGCATGGCGTGGTGTTCCGCCCCAGCCAGGTCATTCCAGGCATAGAGCAGCCGGGCCAGTCCCAGGTGTGCCTCGCTGATGATTTGCAGCGGCTGGTCGCTCGCCAGGTGCAGCACATGGCGGTAGGTCTCGGCGGCCTGGTGGGGCTGGTTTTCGGCCTCCTGGATTTTGCCCAGGCCAATGGTGGACAGAATGATGGTGAAAGTGGCCCCCAGCTGCTGGCTGATGCTGATGGACTGGTGAAAGGCGCTGCGGGCGGCGGCATAGTTTTTCTGGCTGAGGTGGCCATAGCCCAGTGTCCAGTGAGCCGTTGCGCGGGTCACCAGGTTGTCGGGCGCAAGAAATTCCAGGGCGCGGTGCGACTGCACCAGCATGGTCGCAGCGTCGTAGCGGGTAAGGGCGAGGGTGGCCCGCGCCACTGCAATCCGCCCGATCAGGTTGCGAGTCGTCGCGTCGTTTGCCGCACCATGCAGGGCCGTTTCGGCTGCGTCAAGCTTTTCTTTAACCCCAGTGGTGTGGCCATTCACCAGCAGCAGCGAGCCATAGCGCCACCAGAGGCTGGGCCTGCTGTTCAGCACCTCCGTCGGCAGCGTTCCCAGCCAGTTCAGAATGGTTGTCACCGCGCCGCGCATGTGCAGCGGAATGCCCTTGCCCTCAATCAGGCGCTCGGCCCGCGCCAGGTCGTTGGCGGCAGCGGCATGGTGGAAGGCTTCTAGCTCCAGGCCATTGTCTTCGTACCACTGGCTGGCCCGCAGGTGCAGCTCGTTGAGACTCAGGTCGCCCGGCCCACGCCCTGCCAGGCGCTGCCGCAGCAGATCGCCGAACAGGTGGTGATAGCGATACCAGCGCCGTTCGTTATCCAGCGGGATGATAAACAGATTGGCCCGTTCAATCGTTTCCAGAGTGGCCTGGCCCGTGCCTGGCGGGTTGAGCAGCAGGGCATCGCACAGGGGGCCACACAGGCGGTTCAGGATGGCAGTATGCTGCAAAAAGTGCTGCACATGGGCGGGCTGCTGCGCCAGCACCTCCTCCGCCAGATAGTCGAGGACAAAGCGGTGGCTGCCGGTAAACGAGCTGATAAAGCTGGCCGGGTCGGGCTGGCCCTGCATGGAAAGGGCAGCCAGTTGCAGCCCGGCGATCCAGCCCTCGGTGCGGCGTTCCAGGGCGGCAATGTCGGCGGCGGCCAGCGCCAGGCCCATGGCCACCTTGAGGAAGCTCGCCACTTCGTCCGGGGTGAAGCGCAGGTCGGCGGCCCGCAGCTCGGTGAGCTGGTTTCGGGCGCGCAGGCGGGCCAGCGGCAGCTGCGGGTCTTCACGGCTGGCTAACACCAGGTGCAGCTGTGGTGGCAGTTGTTCCACCAGCAGGTTCATTGCCTGGTCAATCGGCCTGGCCTCAAGCACATGGTAATCGTCGAGCACGAGGACGACCGGCCCTGGCAAGGCGCTGATTTCATTGAGCAGCGCCGTTGCCACCGCTTCGGCGGGCGGAGGCTGGGGGGCCTGGAGGGCGGCCAGCAAGCCAGCCCCAAGGCCGGGGGCAACCTGGTGCATGGCGGCAATGAGATAGGTGAAGAAGCGGGCCGGGTCATTATCGCCCTCGTCGAGCGAGAGCCAGGCAACGGGCCGCCCGCTCCCGGCGAGCCATGTGGCGAGCAGGGTGGTTTTGCCAAAGCCCGCCGATGCCGACACAAGGGTGAGTTTGCGGGTCAATCCGGCGTTGAGTTGTTCCACCAGGCGTGGGCGCACCACGGCGTTGGGGCGGGGCGGGGGAATAAAGAGCTTGGTGGTGAGCAGTGGCGTGGGCATAGCTGTGTTTTTAATCGTTTGTCGTTTGGATCGCCGGCTTGTTCGCAATGCGGTGGGTTATTGTAGCACAGGAGATGGTGAGGTACACGGTGAGAAGGCTTTGGAACACGAAACCCACGAACATGTGCGAAACCCACGAACGATCGCTGTGGTGCAGGGCTGGCTGTATGCCGACGCGCTGCGACCCATCGCCGAGCTGGATGGCAACGGCACCGTGGTCAGCCAGTTCGTGTACGGGAGCCGAGCCAATGTGCCGGATTTCCTGATCCGGGATGGGCGGGCAACCGTCTCAGCGCCAATGAGGGCGGCAGCGTGAGGACGGCGACCTTCGACGCCGCCAACCAGCTGCTGACGCTGAACGGCGTGCGCGTGCAGTACGACGGGCGGGGTAATCTGCTCAACGACGGGGTGCAGCAGTACCGCTACGATGCCCTCAACCGGCTGCGCAGCAGCACGCGGGCGGGGTGACCAGCAGCTACCAGTACAACGGCTGGGGCGACAAGGTACAGCAAACGGTGGGCGGACAGACCAGCACTTTTACGCTGGACATCGGCACGGTGCTGACTGAGGTGCTGGCGGTGGAGCAAGGCGGCAGCACCATCCACATGCTACCGGGGCTGGGCGAGGCCAGCAACGGTGACTGGCGCTACTACCACACCGACCCGCTGGGCAGTGTGCGGCTGCTGAGCAACGGGACCGGGCAAATCACCAACCGCTTCAGCTACACGCCCTTTGGTGCGCCCGAAGCGCCGCCCACGCCGCTGCCCTTTGCCAGCTTCACCGGCGAACCGACCGAGGCGGCGACGGGGCTGCTCTACCTGCGGGCACGCCACTACCACCCGGCGCTGGGCCTGGCCTTATTCCTGGGGCTTGGCAGCGCGAGCCGGGCACAGGGCACAGCGCTGCCAATGAATACACAAGTACATCAAAAGCTCAAAGGTGCCGGTCTCCTCCTGGCTTTATCGCCGTGAGAAGGAGACCAGCACCTTCCATTACGCAGTACGCAGTACGCAGTACGCAGTACGTTTCACATGTACTTCTCGCCCCGCACGACCTCAACATTTTCGGCGTAGGCCACCACGGCGTAGTCCTTAAAATACTCGTCGCTGAGGTGCTGCAAAATCTTCTCGGCCACAGCCGGGCTGACGAGGGTTTCAATCCGCACCTGGGCACCATCCCAGAAGGAGGCGCTGATGCCCCGCGAGCCGTGGCCATGCACCTCGCTGAGGGTGTAGCCTTTGGCACCGCGCTTGAGAATGGCGTCAATCAGACGATCTTTCAGCACCCCTTCGGCAATAATCGTGATCAGTTTGATGGTTGTGGTATTCATGAGCATGCTCCATCTGGTGAAGGCAAATTACGAAGCGGGCGGGTTGGGTGGCAGGGCCGTGCAACCCAGAGCACTACAAATCCAGTTGGCGTAGGCAAACATGAGCGGTAGCCCCACCAGCAGGTGTATTCCCTACGAACCCAGCATCGGCTTTACAACTTCAAGCACCTCCAACGGTAGCTCCACCAACAGGTGTACTATTTCTTCCTCCGACTCCAACACCAGCTTTACAGCTCCAAGCACAGATTGCGGGAACGACAAACCCTAATCTCAATGTGCCACAAACGGAAGAACCAAGCATCAATATTGGTAGCTCGACGACCGGCATTTTACCAGCTCGACAGTCAACAGAACAAGCCATATCAATGACTGAGAGCCAACTAATGAATGTTGTATCGGCAGCGATTCAAGGCGCAATGGCAGGTCAGAGTTCTTTATTTCGTAATACGACGATTTCAACGACAGCAGGA
>JALONX010000195.1 GCA_025454695.1 Chloroflexaceae bacterium | reverse complement strand
GGCTTTGTCGGGAACGACGAGCGCTCGAAAATGCAAGTCATCATCATCAAAGAAATAGTCAAGAAGTGCCAGGTAGAATTGCTGTTGTGCAGGCGATACCTTCACCCATTTGCTTTCAAAATGAGCGGATAGGCCATGATCCCGTTTGATCTCCCGAATACGCTGTAAAATCTCGGGGGCCTTTTCTAAAGGGCACCATATTGCACCTAACACCATTATTCGCTGGTGGTCGTTCTCTAAATGACAGCTCTCATCACAGTAAATGTTATAGGTCTGGCTCATTGTCTGTCCGCCCTAATACGCTCAATAACAATCCGTCCAGTTCAGCACAAGCCTATTCTGGCCGTATTCGCATACACAGGTGCGACTACCATTCGCCTGTTACCTAGTCGCTTCTAACTCTGACCCTTAGTATAACACAAGAGCGTAGAAGCACTTACCTTTTGGAGAGATGCTGCACCTCCTCACCCTTCCCAAATCTGCTTGACTCGCCCCTTGCAATCGGCTACAATCCCAGTCCCAACGGATGTACGCCAAACCGGAAAGATGCAATGTCTCACTATCTTGTGACGGTAACGCCCCGTGATTCCAGCACCGCATCGCCCCAGGCGCTGTACCTTCTGGCTGGCCCCGAACTAACGCCCCAGGCCGTTGCGCGGCTCACGGCGGAACTGCTGCACGACCCCGTGGTGCAGGCGGCCACATGGTGCGCCCTGGCCGAATTGCCTGCGGCGACTCAGGCTGGCCTGCTGGCCGAGATTGCCTACAAACCCGGTGTGACCGACAACGAGGCCGAAAGCGTGCTGGAAGGTGCCCGCCGCCTGGGGCTGACGGGACTCAAAACGGTGCGCACGCTGCGTCGCTACCCGCTGGCAGCAGGCGAAAACGCCGCCGAACGTTACAACGACCTGATCCAGACCGTGCTGATCTACCAGGGCACCGCCGCGCCCGCTGAGCGGCGGGCCTGGTATGAACATCTGCTGGAAACGCCCGCCCCGGTTGCGCCCCATGTGGCCCGTGTGCCCATTCGCAGCGCCGACGATGCCGAACTCCAGCGCATCAGCAAAACCGGCGTGCTGGCCCTCGACCTGGCCGAGATGCAGGCTATCCGTGCTTACTACGCCAGCGTGGGCCGCGACCCGACCGACGGCGAACTCGAAACCATTGCCCAGACCTGGAGCGAACATTGTAGCCACAAAACCTTCAAGGCCCGTGTGCGCTATCGCAGACGGGAGACGGGAGACGGGAGACGGGAGACGGGAGACCAGAGACCAGAGACCGATGAACATGCTCAAGACGCAGAACACAACAATCTCTCCGCGTCCTTCGCGCCCTCCGCGGTGAAAACTACTCCTGATCTCTACCCCGCCTACCACATATTGGAAGGGGGCGAGGTCGAGATCAACAGCCTGATCAAAACCTTCCTCATGTCCGCCACCCAGCAAGTGCTGGAAACTCGTAACTCGCAACTCGTAACTCGTAACTCCGATTGGGTTCTTTCTGCATTTGTTGACAACGCGGGCATTATCGCCTTCACCGACGACTACGAAGTGTCATTTAAGGTGGAGACGCACAACCATCCCAGTGCGCTAGAGCCGTTTGGCGGGGCCAACACTGGCGTCGGCGGCGTGATTCGCGATGTGCTTGGCGTGTCGGCCAAGCCGATTGCCAACACCGACGTGCTCTGCTTTGGCCCGTTTGCCATGGCCGAGCCGCCCCCTGGTGTGCTGCACCCGCGCCGGGTTTGCCAGGGCGTGGTGGCGGGCGTCCGCGACTACGGCAACAAACTTGGCATTCCCACCGTCAACGGGGCGGTGCTGTTCGACGAGGGTTACACCGCCAACCCGCTGGTTTTCTGCGGCACGGTGGGCCTGGCCCCCCGTGGCAAGCACCCCCGCAATGTGCAGCCCGGCGACGCGGTAGTGGTGCTGGGCGGGCGCACCGGG
Organism: Chloroflexaceae bacterium; assembly: GCA_025454695.1. Taxonomy (GTDB): domain Bacteria; phylum Chloroflexota; class Chloroflexia; order Chloroflexales; family Chloroflexaceae; genus JALONX01. Next base: position 6,914 of record JALONX010000195.1, on the reverse strand, counting down.
CGCGACGGTATTCACGGTGCGACCTTTAGCAGCGAGGAGTTGACCCACACCACCGCCGAAGAGGTGGGCAGCGCGGTACAGATCGGCGACCCGATCACCGAGAAGAAGCTGCTTGATGTGCTGCTCCAGGCCCGCGACATGGGCCTCTACAGCGCGATTACCGACTGCGGCGCGGGCGGCCTTTCCTCCGCCGTGGGCGAGATGGGGGCCGAAACTGGGGCAGTGGTGGAGCTGGAGCACGTGCCGCTGAAATACGCCGGGTTGCAGCCCTGGGAAATCTGGCTTTCGGAGGCCCAGGAACGCATGGTGCTGGCCGTGCCGCCGCAGCATCTCCCCGCCTTTCTGGCTCTCTGCGAGGCGGAAGATGTGGAGGCCAGTGCCATCGGCCACTTCACCGACGACCAAACCCTGCGCGTGCTGCATGGCGGCGCAAGCGTGGTCGAACTCGGCATGGCCTTTCTGCATGATGGACGGCCCCAGCGGGTGCTGGAGGCTGTGTGGGAAGAGAGAACCAAGAACCAAGAACCAAGAACCGATTTGCCGCAGGACAAGGTTCTCGGTTCTCGGTTCTCGGTTCTTGCAGCATTAAAAATGCTGCTCGCCCATCCCAACATCGCGTCCAAGGAACGGATCGTGCGGACGTATGACCACGAAGTAGGCGGGGCGACCGTGATCAAGCCCCTGGTAGGTGCGGCCCTCGATGGCCCTGGCAATGCCGCTGTGCTTCAGCCGCTGCGCCACAGCATGGCGGGGCTGGCCGTGGGTTGCGGCATCAACCCGCGCTACGGGCGGATTGACCCCTACTGGATGGCGCTGGCCTGTGTGGACGAAGCCTTGCGCAACGTGGTGGCCGTTGGCGGCGACCCGAACCAGACCGCGATTCTCGACAACTTTTGCTGGGGCGACCCGCGTCTGCCCGACCGTATGGCGGGCCTGGTGCGGGCCGCTGCCGGGTGCTACGACGCGGCGGTGGCGTTTGGCACGCCCTACATCAGCGGCAAGGACTCACTCAACAACGAATACCGCGACGCCGCCGGAAACCGCGTCGCCATCCCGCCCACGCTGCTTATCTCGGCCCTGGCCCATGTGCCAGATGTGCGCCAGTGTGTGACGATGGACGCGAAGGAGCCAGGAAACTACATCTACCTGCTGGGGGAGACACGGAACGAGCTTGGGGGCAGCCACCTTACTGATTTACGATTGACGATTGACGATTTACGATTAGGAGGCGTACTTGCAGATAATCAATCTCCAATCGCTAATCTCCCCAAAGTTGACCTCGCCGCCGCACGGCGCACCTTTGCCGCGCTGCACGGGGCCATGCGGGCCGGGCTGGTGCGGGCCTGCCACGACCTGAGCGAAGGTGGCCTGGCCGTCGCCGCCGCTGAAATGGCCATCGCTGGCGAACTGGGAATACAATTGGGAATTGAGGGTGTAGAATTGAGAAATAGCAGCACCACCACCAATGAATCAGTCATTCTCAATGCTCAACGCTCAATTCTCTATTCTGAAACGCCAAGCCGCTTTCTGGTGGAAGTGGCCCCAGCCAACGCCGCCGCCTTTGAGTCGGCAATGGCCGAGGTGGTGCTGACGCGCCTGGGTACGGTGCAGGCTTCCCCTCAGTTTGTGGTGCGCGACGGCGACGACGTGCTGATTGACGTAAGTGTGGCCGACCTGAAAGCTGCATGGCAGGGCGGCCTGGAAGGAAGCGGCCTATGAGCGGCGATCACAGCAATGGCCAGGCGCTCAGCCGGGAAGGATTTGCTGACCTGGTGGAAGAGGGTCTGTTAACCTCCCCCGATGTCACCATTCTTGCCCGCAATGATCTTGATTTGACGCTGCGGGTTGGCGAGACTGATTTGCACTTTAACCTGGAAAACTTTTACACGGCCTACCAGGCCGACCACGGCCAGCTGAAGCAGATTGTGGCCCGGGCGGTGCAATCTGTCAGGAGTTTCCGGGCTGCCCGCAATATTCAAACCTTTGCCGAATTGCAGGCTCGGGTGTATCCCATGCTCAAGCCTGCGGCGCTGCTGGTGACGGTGCGCGAGCGGCAGTTGCCAATGCTGGCCTACCGCCCCTTTCTGGCCGAGCTGATTGTGACCTACGTGATTGATGAGCCGAGCAGCGTAGCATTTATTAACGAGGAGCACCTGGAGCGCTGGGAGATGAATGAGCAGGAGCTGCACGACCATGCGCTGGAAAACCTGCGCCGCCGTACCAGCGAGACGGCCAAATACACTACGCTTGGTGAGGGGGCGCAGCGGCTGTTTATCTTCAGCACGCAGGATGGCTACGACGCTACCCGCCTGCTGCTGCCGGAAATGCTGATGGAGTGGCGCAGTGCGCTGCCGGGCAACATGGTAATTGGCATTCCCAACCGCGATTTTCTGATTGCTTTTAGTGATGCCGACCGCACCGTGCTGGCGAATGTGGCCCGCCAGGTGCAGACCGATGCCGTCGAACGTTCCTACGGCCTGACGGAGCGGCTGTTTACGCTGGTGGCTGGCGAAATCCGCGAATACGAATGGGATTAATGAGGAGTGTATGGAAACAGGTGCGCTGCTGATTTTGCTGCTCTGTTACGGGTTGGCGGGGTATGCATGGTGGCGGCTGCACACGCCGGTGTACCTGTTTACATTGCTGTCGGGCCATGTGAGTGCGCTGGCCTCGCCGCTCTGGAGCACCCTCTATGCGGTGGCCTACAACGCCAGCCTGGGGCGGCTTGGTTCGCTGTGGGGGCAGCCACTGCTGGCGAGCCAGGTGCTGGCGGCGGGCTGGTACTACGCGCTGCCCGCGCTGCTGGTGCTGTTTCTCTACCAGGTGCGCTGGTGGTTTCCGGGCTACCTTTCTGGTCTACTCACCTACGCCGTGTTTTTCCTCTACCATCTGGTCATCGAGACGATTGGCTGGCGGCTGCAAATCTGGAACTACACCGGAGTGCTGCCGTTTAACATCCCCAACACCATGCTCTCGGCGCTGATGTCGGCCCTGGTGTCGCTGGGGCTGCTCTATGTGCTGCTGGCGGTCTACCGCTATGGCTGGCTCGTGCTGCTGCTGAGCCTGCTGCCCACCACGCTGATTCTGAGTCTACTGATTCACGGCGTGTTGGGTGCGCCACTGTGGGTTTCGCTGCTGCTGCCCATGGCCCGCGAACAGTTCTGGGCGGTGGCGATGGGCACCTTTAGCACCCTGGCGCTGCTGCTGTGGGGCATTCACATTGTCACCACGGGGTTGCGCCGGGTTGACCAGAGTGTGATTGCATGAATGGCCTCACGCCGCAGATGCTGCTGATGGGCTACTGTCAGGGCGTTTTCCCCATGGCCGATGAGGCGGGCAACATCCAATGGTACGACGCCAATCCCAGGGCGATTATCCCACTTGATGCGTTTCATGTGCCGCGCCGCCTGGCCCGCACCGTGCGCAGTGGGCGCTTCGAGGTTCGGGTGGACACGGCCTTTGCCGAGGTGATGGCTGCATGTGCCGCCCCCCGCTACGATGACGGCGGCAGCTGGATTTCCGCCGAGATGATTGACCTGTTTACCGAGCTACACCGGCTTGGCTTTGCCCACAGTGTGGAAGCCTGGCGCGAAGGGCGGCTGGTGGGTGGATTGTATGGCGTGGCCATTCGGGGGCTATTTGCGGGCGAAAGCATGTTCAGCCACGAGCGCGACAGCAGCAAAGTGGCCCTGGTGCATCTGGTGGAGCGGCTGCGGCGGGGCGGCTTCACCCTGCTCGACAGCCAGTATATCGTCGGCGAACACATGGTGCAATTCGGCACGATTGAGATTCCTCGCGCCGAATACCAGCAGCGCTTAGCGCACGCCCTTACCGTTGAAACGATGTTTTAAGGTTTGTCACAGAGGGCACAGAGAACACAGAGAGAGATGCGGAATGCGTAATACGTAAGACTGAAGATGTACGTTACTACGGCTAAGATGACGCATCACGCATGCATGACCAGCGTAGCATATTGTCAACTGCCAACTGCCAACCGTCGGTTCCCTCCGTGCCCTCTGTGCCCTCCGTGGCAAAAATGGTGTTCTACCGGCTTTTGCGCTTGCGTTCGCGGCGTGAGTCGCGGCGGCTGTTGCCGCTGAGGGTGGCGACCGGGGCGGCGCTCTCGGTGCTGCTGTCGCCGTTGCCGTTCTTGCCCACCGACGGCACAGGAACGACTTTGGGTGGGGTGGGCCGCCGCACGCTTGCGCCGCCTTTGCCCTTGTTTGTCTGCTGCTGGGCCGCCTTGAGGCGGGGGTAAACCGTGCGCAGGTAGTAGTAGACATACCCGGCCAGGCCTGCTTCCACCAGCAGCTGAACGTAGAGCCAGAAGCGCTGATTAAAGAACGGCACGTTGGACAGCCGCAACACCACCAGCAACAGGCCAACGCTGCCCATCACCAGGGTGGCAATCGCCATCTGCCGCCGCATGCTGTTGAGGAGCGGATCGCGCGTTTGTCGCCCGTTGATGACGGCGACACCAACAACCAGCAGCACAACCTGAAGAATAGCAAAAGCCCATGCAAATGGGCCAAAAGCATTGGTTGCAGTGGTTAAATAGGCAAGATCGAAGGGGTTTGTCATCTCAAAAGTCTCCGCTTTCCAGGTTGTTCTGCGTCAATCGGGCAAATTATACCAGTGGCGTATAGGCCCGTCAACCGAAGATTGCCGCCAATTTGCGTGGCAGTTGCGCGTTTTTCGAGTGGGTGCGAGGGCGGCGTGTTACCCACAACAAGGCTGCTGCGACTGGCACATCAGCCACTATGAAAAGCCATCGCAGCCGCCCAAGGTGTGTTAGGATGGGGCTGCAATTCCCTAGCTCTGTAGGCTATGCAATAGTGCCAAAAAACCCTGTATGCTCACGCTTTCTCCCTCCATCAGTTCCATCGTCGCCGACGCCATTGAGCGGCGCATCTTCCCTGGTGCGGTTGTGCTTGTTCACAAGCAGGGCCTGCGCCAGCACCTGGCTGCCTACGGCAGCACCATGTATGATGACGCTGGTTCTCAGCCCGCTGCCCCCAGCACCATCTATGATGTCGCCTCGCTGACGAAAGTCTTTACAGCCACCGCCGCGCTGCGCCTTTTCGACGCCGGGTTGCTGGCGCTGGAAGCCCCCGTGAGGCGCTACTTGCCCGCTGTGCGTGCCCACGGTGTTTCCATCCAACACCTGCTCACCCACACGAGTGGGCTAGATATGCGGCTTTCGGTGCTGCGCGAACGGGGGGCGGCGGGGCTGCGGGCGGCGGTGTATGCGGCTGAGCCGTTGCGCCCGCCGGGGAGCTACGTGGCCTACACCAACATCAATACGCTGCTGCTGGGCGATGCGGTGGCCCATGTGTATGGCGGGACACTGGAAACCGCCATGCAGGAGTTGCTGCTAGGGCCGCTGGAGTTGAACGAAACAGGGTTTACTCCGCCCGCCCGCCTGCTGCCGCGCATTGCTCCTAGCGAATGGGACAGCGAATGGCGCGGCGGCCTGGTGCATGGCAGCGTGCATGACGAGAGCGCGGCTACCCTGGGCGGGGTGGCGGGCCATGCCGGGCTGTTTAGCACTGCTGCCGACCTGGAACGCTTTGCTCAACTCTGGTTGGAAGGCGGTTCATTTGAGGGGAAGCAACTGCTGCGGGAGGCGACGGTAGGGCTGGCCCTGCGCGACTACACCGACGGCCTGCCCTCGCCCGTGGCCGGGCAGCGCTACCGGGGCGGCCTGGGCTGGATGCTGGATCGGCCCGCCTTTATGGGCCGCGCCCCCGCTGGGAGCTACGGCCACACCGGCTTCACCGGGCCGGTGCTGGTGCTGGTGCCGCAGCGTCAGCTCGCCGTTATCGTGCTGAGCAACCGCACCTACCCCCGCCGCACCCCGCCGCCCTACCCGCACCATGCCATTACTGCTGCAATTGTGAACGCTGCGCTTGATTAGCGATTGGAGGTTGGGGATTGGAGATTAGCGATTCGGGCCGGACTTCGATTTTTTTGCGCAAACATGCAAGGCGTTAGAGTCTACGTCACCAGATCAGCGGCTGGGGCGGCTTTCCCAGTAATCGCCAGCAGAATGCCAATGAGCTTGTTGGCATTGTCAATGTAGTACTCGCGCTGGTCAATTCGCACCAGTTGGTCTTCAAGCTGGAGAAAGCGCCAGTTTGTGCCAGTGGTGACGACGCCGTGAATGAGAGGGATGGCGTTGTGTTCCCGTTCGTTGAAGCGCTGGGCCGCGATCATCGCGGCAATGCATTGGGCAAAGCCGCCTTTGATGTCCTCATTTTTTGCTTCAAAGATGATGAGGACAGGGGCGGTCAGAAACAACTGCTCAGGTGAGAGCGACACAAGATAGTCGCACACACCATTGAGTCCCTCAGCGGGGTCAACGGTAAAATCCACCCCTGAAAAGAAACTGATCGAGCGCCCGGTCTGTTTGCGTAACTCCACCAGCACGGGTGCAATAATCAACTCGGAGCGAACTTTCTCAGTGTTGATGGCAAGAGCAAGTTGCAGCGTCTCTTGCAGAGTTTCCTAAAGCCAGGCGCTTACCGAGTGTTCTGGCGTAGCTGAAAAAAGGTCAGCCTCATCATCAAAAATGAGCTGGAAGCGCCGCTTGAGGTCAGCTAATTTGAAGTCACTATAAACCATACGACTCGCCTCAGCCAGGCTGTACGATTTCAGTGCTCAACCCCGAGCCGTAGGACGCAAGACCGAGATTATTGACCGTTTGAGCCTGGCCTTTGAGCAGTTTCAGTGCTCAACCCCGAGCCGTAGGACGCAAGACTTGCCTCCGCACAATCACGGGACGCCCGGAGGAATTGTTTCAGTGCTCAACCCCGAGCCGTAGGACGCAAGACCAGTCCTTCGTATTCGTCGCGCAGCCAGCTGGTGGAGTTTCAGTGCTCAACCCCGAGCCGTAGGACGCAAGACCCCGTGGC
>JALONX010000194.1 GCA_025454695.1 Chloroflexaceae bacterium | reverse complement strand
CAACGCCGCCGACCGGGCTGTGGTGGCCGGGGAGACACATTATGGAATACCCTTTCCCAGCGTCGTGATCCGCGAGAATGTAGTGGCCGCTCAGTTTCACCCCGAAAAAAGCGGGCGCTGGGGCCTGCAATTCTTACGCAACTTTGTGAACTGGAGTTCTCAACTACGTACTGCGTAGTGCAAACTGCGTAATCCCCAGTATCATTGGGAGCCTGAGAACACGCAGTACGTAGTACGCAGTACGCAGTACGCAGCATTTCATTATGGACATTATTCCCGCGATTGACATTAAAGACGCCAAATGCGTCCGGCTTTTTCAGGGCAGTTTCGATCATGTGACGGTGTATGGTGACGACCCGGTGGCAGTGGCCCGCCAGTGGGTGGAACAGGGTGCCCAACGGCTGCACCTGGTTGACCTGGATGGGGCCAAAGCGGGCCATCCGGTGAATACCGACACGGTGCTGGCGATTGTGCGGGCCGTGCCGGTGCCGGTGCAGCTTGGCGGCGGGCTGCGCCGCGAAGACGATATTGCCTCGGCGCTGGCTCTGGGCCTGGAGCGGGTCATTCTCGGCACCTCCGCCGTGCGCGACCCGGCCCTGGTGAGTCGGGTCGTCAGCCGTTTTGGTGAGCAGATTGTGGTCGGTGTTGATGCCCGCGACGGGCTGGTGGCAACCGCTGGCTGGACGGAACTGGCCCCGCTGCCCGCCGCCGATCTGGTGACGCAGATGGCCGAACTGGGGGTCGCCCGCATCGTCTACACCGACATCTCCCGCGATGGTACCCTGACCGAGCCAAACTTTAGCGCCACCGCCGCCCTGATTCGTCCGGGTGGGCCACACATCATCGCCAGCGGTGGCATTGCCGCCGTGGAACACCTGCAACGGCTGGCGGCCAGCGGCGTGGAAGGGGCAATTGTGGGTAAAGCTCTTTACACCGGCGCGATTGGGCTGCCGGAGGCGCTGCGGGCTGTGGCGCAACCGTAATTTCACACTCCAACCAAGGAACATGACATGCCAACAAACCAGGACTTAACTGCAAAATATGAAGAAGAGCGCCTGCGAACGCACGAACAGTCGCAAATTGTTTACCTGCAAGGCCAGGTGGATGAATTGCGCCGCCTGATCAAAGACCAGACCAACAAATATAATCTGGTGGTGGAACAGGTGCGCCGCAACGAAGCGATTGTGAACCAGGTGCAGGGCCTCTTCGAGCGCCATGCCGACGAGACCAACCGCGCCATTGAAGCCTCCCGCCGCGATATTGTGGCCCTGCGCACCGAGATTGCCAATGCATTGGTGAAAATTGACGAGGGCACCCGCCCGCTCCGCGACATGCAGGCGCAAATTCACCAGCTTGGCGACGCCCGCAAGCAGGATCGGGAATATGTGTTGAGCTGGTTTCGGCGGATTGAGGAGCTGGAACAAAAGCTTGCTGGTTATCAATCCCAGATTAAGAACATAGATGACCGGGAGCGCCAGCTAGCCCTACAGCTCGATCGGCTCCGCGAAGCTGACGCACTTGCCATTCAGGAAGCGCGCCGCGTGAGTGAGGAGCTACAGGTTGAAAAGCAGGGGCTGCGCCGCCAGGCGGTGGAAGCGCAGCAACTGGTTGCCGATGTGCATAGCATTCTCGAAGACCACAACTCACGCATCCAACGCCTGGATGAGATTCGCCAGCACATTGACCTGTTTGCCGAAACCTTACCTGGCCAGATTGTTGAAATTTCCAACCGGCTGCCCGACTTTACAACCGAGATCAAGCGGGTGGAGCGCATTTCAACCGAACGCTTTTTGATGAACCAGGAACGCCTGGAGGAGCTACGCCACCAGGCCGACGAGAAGCTAGACGTGCTGCAAGAAACTGATGAGCAGCACCTGCGCCAACTCACCGCCTGGCTGGAGCGCACCGACAGCTGGCTACGGGAGCTGGAACAGCGGGTAGCCCGCAGCACCTCCCGCTACGAAGAGGTGCAACAGGCCCACATCGCCCGCATCAACGAGCTGGAACGACGTGAACTGCGCATGATTAACGCGCTGGCCGTGGCCTTTAACTCCCAGGCCGAAGTCACGCAGGCCGATCAGATCGCTGTGCGCAAAGATGGCGATCTGCCCACGTAGGCGTTGTCGTCTGCGCTCGCTTTCAAACCTCCAGGCCATCGCTGGGGGTTTTTGCATGGTGCATAAGAAATGAATACCTAATAAGCTTGTTTGCATTTCATACCTACGATATAATGCAACTGCAAACAGTTGCAACAAGTTCATAAGTATCACACACGGAGGTTCCCATGCAGTCGTTAACGGATCTGCTGGTGTTTGCGCTGCACGTCCCCGACGGCTTCTTAAACGCGCCAGTAGCGCTGCTGTGGTGGGTGTTGACGGTGGCAGTGCTGGCGGTGGCAGTGCGCAAAACAAGCGGCAGCCTGAACGAACGGCAAATCCCCCTGATGGGTGTGATGGCAGCCTTCATCTTCGCCGCCCAGATGCTGAACTTTCCTGTGCTGGGTGGCACCTCTGGCCACCTGCTTGGCGGGGCGCTGGCGGCGCTGCTGCTTGGCCCCTGGGCGGGCATGCTGGTGATGGCTTGCGTTGTCGGGTTACAGGCGCTGCTGTTTCAAGATGGCGGGCTGCTGGCGATGGGAGCGAACATTTTTAACATGGGTATTCTCACCGCTGCTGTAGGCTACTGGCTCGGCACACCACTGCTGCGGTTGTTTGGCGGCAAGCCCTGGGGCCTGGTTGTAACGGGCTTTGTGGCGGCCTGGGTTTCGGTGATGGTGGCGGCAATCGCCTGTTCGCTGCAGCTGGCGCTGTCGGGCGTGCCAGCGGGCGTGGTCTTTCCGGCCATGCTGTTTGTCCATGCCTTTATCGGCGTTGGCGAAGGGCTGATTACGCTGGCGGCGCTGACCTTTATCGTCAGCACTCGACCCGACCTGGTGACGACACTGACGAGCTACCTTGACCCGACAACGACCAGGCGGCCCGTGGATGGACGGACGGTGGGCCTGGTGACGCTGGTGGGCCTGCTCTGCGCTGTAGGGGCGGCTTTCATCTCGCCGCTGGCATCGGGTGACCCCGATGGTCTGGAGCGCGTCGCCGAAGACCAGGGCTTTCTTGACCGCGCCCTCGACGCGCCCTTCTCGATTTTGCCCGACTACACCATCCCTGGACTTGACGGCAATGCTTCCACCATCATTGCTGGCATTGTTGGCCTGCTGATTGTGTTTGCCCTGGCCTACGGCATCGCCATGCTCATCCGTAGCCGCCGCCAGGCAGCGGAAGAAGAACGCAGCGCACCTCGCCCCGCTACGGGCGAACGGTAACACAACCAACCCAGAGATGCAGAGACAGTGAGCAGTTTCGCAGTTGGCAGTTTGCGGGTTGAAACAGCGCACAGACGCAAAGATGGAAATCAATACAGTCCGTCTCTGCGCCTCTGTTCCTCTGCGTCTCTGCGTTTCAAAATCCGCGTTCTCAGCGGTAAAACCCTATGACAACCTCATTTCTTGACCGTTATATTGATCGCCAGAGTCCGGTGCATGGGCTAGACGGGCGAGTGAAACTGCTGCTAACGCTGGGCTATATTCTGGCGCTAGCGCTGCTGCCGCCGGGGAACTGGCTGGCCTACGCCGCATGCGCCGGGCTGCTCTGGTGGGCCATCAGCCGTGCCCAGCTGCCCCTGCGCACCATCCTGGCCCGTTCGATTGTGGCCCTGCCCTTTGCCCTGGTCGCTGTTTCGGTGGTTTTCACCCGCCCTGGCTTGCCGCTGTTCTCGCTGCCGCTGGGCTTCGCCACGCTCACCGCCACCGATGCCGGACTGATCCTGTTCGCCAGCATTCTGCTGAAATCCTGGCTTTCGGTGCAGGCGGCGTTGTTGCTTACGGCCACAACCCACTTTTTCGATCTGCTGGCGGCGCTGCGGGCGCTGCACCTGCCGCCCATTCTGGTGGCCATTCTCTCGTTTGCCTACCGCTACATGTTTGTGCTGGTGGAAGAAGCCCAGCGCCTGCTGCGTGCCCGCGACTGTCGCAGCGCGACCTTGCCCGGCCAGCGCAGCGGCGGCAGCATTGCCTGGCGAGCGGCTGTGGTGGGGCGCATGGTTGGCACGCTCTTTCTGCGTTCCTACGAACGGAGCGAACGCATCTATGTTGCCATGCTCTCGCGGGGCTACAACGGCAACATGCACACCCTCACGCCGCGCCGCCTCACGCCTACTGAACAGGGGCTGCTCGTCGTCGGCCTGGCCCTGCTCACGGGGATCACTACGCTGTCGTTCTTTATGTAAATCATTGGAAAGCATGTATGAGTCTGCTGCTTGAGCCAGAACTGACTACCATTGCCCCCGTTGCCCTCGCCGTGCATGTGCGCAACCTCTGCTACCGCTACCCCGACGGCACCGAAGCCCTGCATGACATCTCCCTCCAAATTGGTGAAGGGGAAAAGGTGGCCCTGGTGGGGCCAAACGGCGCGGGCAAAAGCACGCTGCTGCTGCACCTGAACGGCGTGCTGCGCTGCACCAGTGGCAGTGTGCAGATCGGCAGCACCACCCTGAGCGACGCGACCATTCGCACCATTCGGGCGCAGGTTGGCATGGTCTTTCAAGACCCGGACGATCAGCTTTTTTCGCCCACTGTGTTTGATGATGTGGCCTTTGGGCCGTTGCACATGGGCCTGCCCGAAGCTGAGGTGCGGCAGCGGGTGGCCTGGGCGCTGGAACAGGTGGACATGGCGGGCTTCGAGCGGCGCATGCCCCACCACCTCAGCGTGGGCCAGCGCAAACGCATTGCCGTAGCCACGGTGCTTTCCATGCACCCGGCCATCCTCGCGCTGGATGAACCCTCCGCCGGGCTTGACCCCAGGGCGCGGCGGGGCCTGGTGGAGCTACTCAACCGTCTGCCCCAGGCCATGCTGGTCTCGACGCACGACATGCGGCTGGTGCAGGAGGTCTTCCCACGCATGGTCATCCTCGCGCAAGGGCGCATCGCCGCCGACGGGCCAAGCCGCGAGCTGCTGGCAGACGGGGCGTTGTTAGAACAGTATGGGTTGGAGAGGCCGTGAGGGGATTTACGATTTTAGATTTTGGATTTACGATTGCTAGACTCAGGGATGGGGCATCGTTTGCCCAAAGCGCAATACTGACGTTCGTATCTAGGATGAATCTACCACTTCTCCAGGTTCATCTGCTTGCAGTCCGCCACTACTGCTTGTGCTGGTCAGAAATGGCCAGCATCGTTGCCACCTCACTCCTCCGCATACATCCTCGTTTTCAGCATGTCAGTGGCCCAGTCCATCGCCGCATCCAGGTCGAGAAAGGCCCGATCATGGCGCTCGTCGTCTAGCCCGGTTGCCACCCACGAGAAGACGCCTTGCAACTCATCGGCCCGGCCCTCGGAGCGCACCAGCAGCACAAACGGCACCGCCAGAGCGGCGCGGATAACGATGATTTTTGTTTCGTCGTCGGGCCGCCTGCGCCCGCCCGTGAGAAACGCTGGTTCGCCGGTCAGCCGTAGCCACTCCAGCCGGGCCGTAGGCACCTGTCGCTGCAACATGTGCTCGATTTCCTCCCGCAGCGCCTGGGTCGGGTCGTCGCCCAGCCAGCCCAGCCAATGCTTTGACTCAGTTAAAGGCGTAAGGTCGTCAGACATTGCTGTGTACACCTCCTCAATTCTACATAGAGGCCGGGTTCTGCTCCAAAAACAGGTCAAAATCCATTTCACCCGGCGATTGACCGTACCCCGTCAGAATGGTGGCTGCCTCGCTGCGGTGCTGGGTACCGTGGTTGACAACATGCACAATTGTCTGCCAAACCTTTGGCCCCTGTTGCGAGTCAGTGCCATACCTGGCGTTGAGTTCTTCCTCATTCAGCGAGTCTGCGAAGTGTAACCAGGCCTCCCGTTCACCCTGCCAACGGGCCTTCAAGGTAGCAACATCAGCGAAATCATCGACTTCCAAAATCTCACTGGCGTCAAGCGCTTGCAGCACGCTTCGCCAGCCATACTCCGTGTCCAGGGCATGCACGAGTGTGGCCCGCAGGCTGCCCCAACCAGGGTCAGGCACGACAGTACGGCTGAATTCCTCGGTTGTGAGTCGTTCACAAGCTGCAAGAATGCGCTCGTTGGCCCAAAAGTTGTAGGCAATCAGCGTTGCGATGGCAGCTTTGTTCATCTGTGTAGCCGCTTTCGTTTCTCGTTTTGATGATAACCTGCTTCACCCCTCACAGCGCACCTTCCATCAATGCCACAGCTAATGCTCGAACATGTGAACGAAGCAGTTCTTCATCTTCTGAGCTAAGAGCCTGAAACGCGGTTGGAAAGGCAAGTTCGATGTCAACCAGCACGTCGAGCGCAACCTCCTCAAACAGCTGTTGCATGTCAGTTGCGCCCCACTTCGAGCGGGCGGACGCAACCCGTGGCCCATTCACCAGGCGCGTGGCCCACTCCTTTAGCTCTTCAAGCGTCATCATCTGCTGGGGATTCCAGGGCCTGCTTTCATCAAACATTTGTTCATCAAACTCGGCAATTTTGCGCTTGAGCACGGCCCGGTCACTCAACGTGCTGCGAGCATCTGCCTTGAGCACGTAGCCCTCGGCCCAGTTCTGTTCCAGTGGCGGCAGGCCAAACAGGGCAGGCACATGGCTCATAAAACGCACCGGCAGCTGTTCAAGGGTCTGCCGTGGGCCTTTCTGCAGCAGCGGCGGCAGCAACAGCGCGGCGCTTGTGGCCAGGTCACTCACCTCGGTGTAGCTTAAAAACTCGCCTTCAGCTTCTGCCGTTGGCGACAGGTGAACATCAAAGACAGCATAGTGCAAATCTGGCGCATACCAGACACCAGTCTGCACCGGCGTCAACCCTGGCACCACCAGCACCGACGGGGAGGGATAGCCGCCACCAAACAGCTCGCCATAGATGGTGAGCAGCGACCCTGGTAGGGCCAGTGAGTCATACATGGCACGGGCTTTATCGGCCAATGCTTGCCGCAGCAGTTGCCAGCCAAAGAATGACTCGCCGTCGGCCAGCCATGCCTTGCGTTTGCCGAACCTGATCTCGTGTTCGCTCACCGCAATCACCAGCTGGGCACCATGTATTTTTTCAAGCGCAACCCAGCTGCCACCCCGTACCGACTCAGGGCCGTAGCTGGTCGCAGAAATTTTTGGGAAGAGTTTAAAAGGAGGAGTCACTACGCTGATGAAATGGCTCTCGCAAAAACACAAAGCCCACATAGAATTGCAGATTCTTTGCGAGCTTTGCGCCCCTTCAATGCTTCAGGACAGGCTTTGCGAGAGCCACCGTTGCGTTTCTGCGCTACAGCCGCTCGAAGATGCCCGCCGCGCCCATGCCGCCGCCGATGCACATCGTCACCATGCCATAGCGCGACTCACGCCGTTGCATTTCGTGCAGCAGCTGCACTGTGAGCTTGGCCCCGGTGGCCCCCAGCGGGTGGCCCAGGGCAATTGCGCCCCCGTTGACGTTGACTTTGTCCATGTCCATGTGCAAATGGCGCATCACCGCCAGCGCCTGGGCGGCAAAGGCCTCGTTCAGTTCAAACAGGTCAATATCGCTCAGTTCCAGCCCAGCCAGTTTCAGCGCTTTGGGAATGGCCACCACCGGGCCAATGCCCATCACCTCTGGCTCGACGCCGCCAGTGGCGAAGGAAACAAAGCGCGCCAGCGGCTTCAGCCCCATAGCCTCGGCCTTTTCGCGGCTCATCAGCACCAGGGCGGCTGCGCCGTCGCTGGTTTGCGAGGAGTTACCCGCTGTGACACTGCCCTTGACATGGAACACCGGCTTGAGTGCGCCCAACGCCTGGGTCGAGGTGTCGGCGCGGGGGCCTTCGTCTTTGGCAAAAGTCACCTTTTTGCTGCTGCCAACGTCTACCAGTTCCACCTCCAGCGGCACAATCTCAGCCTCAAACAGGCCCGCTTGCTGCGCCCGTAGCGCATTTTGGTGGCTGCGGTAGGCGAAGGCGTCCTGGTCTTCGCGGCTGATGTTGTGGCGACGGGCCACGTTTTCCGCCGTGTGGCCCATGCTGATGTAGACACCGGGGTCGTGTTCGGCCAGGTAGGGGTTGGGCGAAAACTTGTTGCCGCTCATCGGCACCATGCTCATGCTTTCGGTGCCGCCCGCCACCAGCACCTCGCTCATGCCACTCATAATCTGCTGGGCAGCGATGGCTATCGTTTGCAGGCCGGAGGAGCAGAAACGGTTGACCGTCATGCCACAAACCGTGTCGGGCAGGCCAGCCCGCTGGGCGGCGATGCGGGCCACATTCAGGCCCTGCTCGCCTTCCGGCATGGCACAGCCGAGAATCACATCTTCCACCGTTTCGGCGCTGAGTCCGGCGGTGCGCGCAAGGGCTGCCGTAATGGCGGCAGCGGCCATATCATCGGGGCGCGTGGTGCGCAACGTTCCCCGTGCGGCTTTGCCAACGGCGGTTCGGGCACCAGCAACAATCACTGCTTCACGCATGGCTTGCTCCTGTTGAAGAACAATTCGATGTTGCTATTGTACCCCAAGTTTTTCGTTTTGAGGTGAGCGAGCTATTGTTGAGGTTGGGTTGGCGATGAAGAGGTTGTGATGTTTCTTGTCGCGCCACGGCGTCAAAACTCACGTTGGAGCAAATGGATCAAAGCACTTTGAGTAGGCCGAAGGCCGTATCGAAGGGGCGACTCTTGCCACCGATTCGCCCCTTCGATACGGCCTTCAGACATCTGACTGATCGCAATGAAACTGGGGGTGGGCGTACTCAGGATGCTCCGATTGGTGCATGACGACATCGGTGTTTCGTTTCCAAAACAGAAACCGGCATCTTGTCAGCGCCGGTTTCTCCTAGGCCATGCCATGTTTTACACTGAACAATCATTGATTTGCAGTGTAGCGACG
>JALONX010000193.1 GCA_025454695.1 Chloroflexaceae bacterium | reverse complement strand
TCGTTTTTGCGGGCCTCACCAATGAGATATTCCAGATCCTGCACATGCATGGTGAGGTGCAGCAGGGCGTCCGCATCATTATTGGCCTGGGCTTCCTTCATGCAGGCGTAGACGGCCCGAGCCACGGTGTACTTCACCCCGTCAATGTACAGGTGATGCAGGTAGCTGGTGTCGCGCACGTAGCAGTCGCGGGAGTGGCCGCTACGGGCAAGCATCTCATCGTAGGATTGCTGATCGAGCAGGTAGCGCATGGCGTGTCACCTCTGGTGGCAAGAATGGAATAGCAAAAATAGGTGGCGATCGCCGGGGGAAGCGACCGTTCCTAGTATACAAGGGAATGGTGACGCCAGCCTATAGCGCTTTAGTCCCGCCTCGGCTTAGCCACAGAAGGCACAGCACATGTTGCCACAGAGGGCACAGAGAACACCGAGGTTTTGCTCGCGCAAAGCCTGTCCTGAGGAAACGAAGGGCCGCAAAGGTTTGCTGACTGACGTATATTCAGCTTCCTTTGTGCCTTTGTGCCTTTGTGAGAGTTTTTGTTGCTCCTTTGTGGGCACTTACTCCGGCAAGGCGGCCACGGTGGCCAGGCAACTGTGCAGCCAGGCGATGTAGGTCTGTTCCAGTTGCACGCCGAGGTCGCGGGTGAGGCCCATCAGGGTACGCTGGCGTTGCAGCAGTGGGTCGTCCGAAGGTGGAATGGTGATTTGCTGGAGTTCGGCCATGCGGGTTTCGTGAGCCTGAAGCTGCTGCATCAGCAGGCTGCGAATGGCGGCGTTGGGCAGCTGGGCCGCAAAAAAGAGCTGAATCAGAAAAGCTTCGCGATGGGCGGGCGGCGACTGGTAGCTGGCCAGCCAGCGGGCAAACTCGGCCTGGCCTGCCGCCGTGGTGGTGTAGACGTGGCGATTGGGGCGGCCTGTTTGCACCTGCACCTCCCGCGTCACCCAGCCCAGTTCCTCCATGCGTTCCAGTTCACGGTAAATCTGGGGCTGCACGGCGGGCCAGAAGTGGGCCACCGTGGTGTCGAAAGCCTGCGTCTTCAGGTCGTAGCCCGTCATCGGCAGCAGCTGCAAAAAGCCCAGGATGGCATGGGGTAGTGACATGTTCACGCTCCGCCACTTGTTCCTTAACCGACAATAGTATATCATACAGATGTCATATACACCTGGTTATATATGAGAGCAAGAAGTCGCATCTCCGCTCCTAAACCTGACAAGGAGAAATGATGATGACAACGCTATCTATTTCCACACCGCAGCCTGAGGCCACACCCGCCGCTGGCTGGGCGCTCTGGCGCAGCTGGACGCTGGCGACGACTGCTGGCGAACTGGTGGGGTTTGTGGCTCCGGCCCTGGCAGGCGTATTGATCACGCGGGCCTTCGCAACACCGGGCGACACCAGCGCGAGTCTGCTCATTCTACTGGTGCTGGTGCTGGCGGGCAGCATCGAGGGGGCGACGCTGGGGTTTGCCCAGTGGCTGGCGTTGCAGCGAGCCCTGCCCGCTATCACATGGCAGCGCTGGACGGGCGCAACGGCGCTGGCGGCGAGCCTGGCCTGGTTGCTGGGGATGCTGCCCAACACCATCGGCGATCTCACGGGCAGCACGGTGCTGATGATGATCGGCTGGGTGGCCGTTGCGCCCGCCCTGCTGGTTTCTATTGGCGTGGGCCAGTGGCTGGTGTTGCGGCAGCATGTAGCTCGGGCCGCCCGCTGGATTCCCGCCAATGCCCTGGCCTGGACACTGGGGCTGGTGGCGACCTTTGTCGGCCCTATGTTCATCAGCGAGACGACGCCGGTGCCGCTGGCGGTGGCCATTGGCGTGGCCAGCGGCGTGCTGATGGGGGCGGTGGTGGGGGCTATCACTGGCCTGTCGCTGGTGCGGCTGCTACGCCCGGCAACCTAGCCGCTCACAAAGGCACGAAGGAACACACAACCCACCAGGGTTTACAAATCAGCATTCAAGAGCAATTCCTTTGCGCCGTTGGCCTTTGCGCGAGACATTGCAGGAGACTCAGCCGTGAACACGATGCAAGGTAAAGTCTGTGTCGTCACCGGGGCCAATTCTGGCATCGGCAAAGCCATCGCCCTGGAACTGGCCCGACGGCAGGCCCAGGTGGTGCTGGTCTGCCGGAACGAGGCCCAGGCCGTGGCGACGCAGCAGGAGTTGGCCACCGCCACCGGCAACCCCTGCGTCGAGGTGCAACTGGCGGATCTGGCGGTGCAGGCCGAGGTGCGCGGGCTGGCGGCAGCGCTGGCCCGGCGCTATCCCCACATCCACGTACTGGTCAACAATGCGGGGGTGCAGCGCTACCAGCGCACCCTGACGCCTGACGGGCTGGAAGAGACCTTTGCCGTGAACCACCTGGCTCCCTTTCTGCTCACTAGCCTGCTGCTGGAGCCGCTGCACGCCGCCGCTCCGGCCCGCATCATCACCACCGCTTCCGTGGTGCATCGTTGGGGCAAGATTCATTTTGACGACCTGCATGGCGAGCGTAGCTACAACAGCAACCGGGCCTACTACCAGTCGAAGCTAGCTAATGTGCTGTTCACCTTCGAGCTGGCCCGACGGCTCGACCCGGCTCAGGTGACGGTGAACTGTTTTGCGCCAGGGCTGGTGCGCACGGCCTTTTCCCGTGACTTTCGCGGCTTCTACCGGCTGATGGCGCGGCTGATGCTGCGCTTCGCCAAAAGCCCGGCCCAGGGTGCGGCCACCGCCATCATGCTAGCCTGTGACCCGGCCCTGGCGGACGTGACAGGCGGCTACTTCGCCAACAATCGCATGGCGCAAGCCGCCCCCGCCGCCCGCGACCCAGCACTGGCCTGGCGGCTGTGGGAGGTGAGCGCAAGGCTGGTTGGGCTGCCGGAAGAAATGCATTTGCCACAGAGGACACAGAGAACACCGAGGAGTTGACAAGATGACAAGGTGACCAGGTGACAAGGTGACAAGATGATAGTTGCCGTCGCTCATCGCTCATCGCTCATCGCTCATCGTTTGTGGTTCTCGGTCCTCGATTCTTGGTTCTTGGTTCTGTCACTCTACAATCACAAGGAGTAACATCGTGAAGAAGATGGTGCAGGCCGTACTGGTCTGCTGTGTCGCTCTCGTGGGGTGGGTGCTGGCGGGCTGTGATCCTTCGACGCAAACAGAGGTGCGGGCCAGGGTGCCCGCCCTTGCGCCAGGCGAAACGCCTAGCTACCGCGTACATGTCGCGCCGCTTGTGGCGGAGGCCTGCGTACCCTGCCATAACCCTTCAGCAGCGCTTGGCGGCTACAACATGGCCAGCTACGAGGGCGTGATGGGCAGCGGCACCAGCGGCGTCCACGTCGTTCCTGGTGACCGCAATAGCACCCTGCTGCGGCTGATCCGGCGGGAGCCTGTGCCTGGCATTGGCCCCATGCCGCCCGCCGGGCCACTGCCGCCCGACGCCATCGCCATCATTGAGCGCTGGGTTGAGGCAGGGGCAGCGCCGTGACCGCTAGCTCTTTGCCACAGAGGGCACAGAGAACACGGAGGTGGCTCTCGCAAAGCTCGCACAGACTGGCTCGCACAAAGGCACAAAGGCACAAAGTGGTACGCATAAACGTCCATCTGCACTACCTTTGCACCTTTGCGCGAGCCGTTTCACCGTTTCACAACCGCTCTGTGCGCTCTGTGCGCTCTGTGGCTTATGCAGACCTACCGCCGCACCAGGGGCAGGAACAGGCGGTTGCCGCCCGGAGCCTGCACTGGCGCGGGGCCACCACCCGACCATGCCGGTTCATCACCAGCAACGCCCAGCGAGCGCAGGCCGTCGCCGTCGAGCCGCACCACATGCAATACCAGGTTCTCGCCCGGCCCGGCGTCGGTGTCCCGCGTAAAAATCACCCAGGTGCCATCGGTGGAAACGCGGGGGCTACCGGAAGGCTGGCCCGCTGGGCCACGGGTGAGCTGGTTCAGGTTACTCAAGCTGCCATCGGCAGCTACATCGGCCCGCCATAGCTCCCGCTGCCCGGTTAAATTGGCCGAAAAAACCAGCCGATTCTGGTTGGGCACAAAGTCGCTATCTTCGGTATCAATCTCCCGGTTCAGGCAAGTTTCGGCTTTCGTCGCCGTGTTCTGGATGCAGAGGCGGGGCGGAGTGTAGCTACCCTGGCTAGCGGCATTACAAAATCCGCGCGATGTGTAGGCCAGCAACCCGCGATCACTCGACAGCGCCATGTCGGTTGCAACGGTTGTAGCAACCCTAAACAGCTCCTGGTTTGGTTGCATGCCCATCATGCGCGGCTCAAAGGCGAAGCAGACGCCGCCGGACTGGATGTAGCGCTGCATGTAAATCGCACCCACCACATTCGGGTCACGAGTGGGCGCAATGGCGCCAATCAGCATGTCGGAGTTGAGCAGCGTCTGCTGGTTGCCGCCGTCCAACCCCCGGCTCACCACACTGCCTTGATTGTTTGCGTTCACCACATGCAGCAGGCGCTGGCCGTCGTAGCTGAAGGCGGGCGTAAAGCCCGGCCCTAGCCCCCGTTCCTGCCCCAGCGTGCCGCCGCCAAAGCTGCGCACGGCAATGGTGTCGCCTGCCGACTCATAGGCAATCGTGCCGTTGAGTCCATTCAAACCGCTGCCCACCGTGGCCGCGCCACTTGCTACGTTGGAGGTTGGGCCAGGGTTGCCGGTGCTATCCACCGCCAGCACCCGGTAGAAGTAGCGGGTCGTGTCCAATCCCACGTCGCGGTAGCCAGTGCTGGTGACCGGCCCAACGGTGATTTGCGTAAACGGCCCAGCCTCACTGGTAGCCCGCTGCACGTGGTACCCAGCGATACCGTTGGGGTCGCTGGCGGCGTCCCAGGTCAGCCAGGTAGAGGTATCACCGCCCTGAACTCGCAGGTTGGCCGGAGCTGAGGGCACGCTGCTGTCCAGGTTTATCCTGGTTGACCAGATCTGGTCGTTGCGGTTGCGGTCATCATTCCACACCAGGTAGGCCCGTGCATCATTCGCCCCGCCGCCTACCGCCATGCGCGGGTTTTGCGGTTCGTTGGTGTTGCCGCCACTATCGAGCCTGCCGCTCAGGGTAAAACGCTGGCCTCGGTCAATTGAACTGGCGACGACGAGGCCCCGCAGCCCCTGAGAAGCCGTCAGCAGCAGCTGGCCGCCGGGGTCAACCGCCATGTCGTAGTCTTCCAGACTCACGCCGGTGCCCAGGGCAAAGGCCTGGTTGGGCGTGTCCCAGGTCGCGCCATTGTCGCCCGAGCGGCGCAGCTGGATCGGCCCATTCGCCACGTTCTGGTAGCTGGCGTAGAGCGTGCCGTCAGGCCCCAACGCCAGGCGCGGGTTCAGGGCCGTACCAGGGGAAATCTGGAAATTGGCCCCAAAGCTATCACCCCGGTTGGTGGAACATGCGCCGTAGATCGCCGCGCTGCCGCGCCGGTCTTCCCAGGCGGCACACACGGTGTTGCCCCGCACCGCCAGGGCCATGCGCGGGCCAACCGGGAAGCCGCCAGTGGTGCGGCCATTCCCGCTGCCCTCGCTCACAGCCACGGTGCGGCGTTCAATCTCATCGTTGGGAGCGCGGGCGAGCAGGCGGGCAATCACATCAGCGCCGCTGGCAGTTGGGCGAACGGTCAGCAGCAGGGCGCGGTCATCCCAGGCATAAATTTCGGGGAAGGCGTCAATCTGCCTGCCCGTGCCATTTCCATCCAGGGCTTCATATTCGGCAAAAGTCTGGCCACCATCGGTTGAAAGTGCAACGATGCTATCATTCAGCTGATCCTGGCCTTCGCAGCGGCCATCAACTGCGTTGCACACCGGCGACCACCAGGCGATCCAGATGGTGCCGTTGGGCGCAACGCTGATGGCGGGCCGATTGGTGAAGCGATCAAAGGCAGCGTCACTCACCCGTTTGTTGGCGCTCCAGCTGCCCCCGCCGTCGGTGGAACGGGAAAAATAGATCGCGTGGGGCGGCCTGCCCGTGTCCCGCCCGTCCTGCCATGTGGCGTAGAGTGTGGTGCCTTGCACCGCAATAGCGGGCCGGGCCGCATCACGGTCGCGCAGGCTGCCATCGGTGATCTGCACATTTGGCCCGGCGGGAGTCACCCCGGCGTAGCCCGGCACCGCAGCTACGCCGAAAAGCACCAGCAGCAGCGCCAGCGTGCTGCCGACATGTAGAAACTTACGTCGTGTCACAACTTCTCCATCGTGTATGAACTGCAAGCCCGCGCAAAGGCGCAAAGCTCGCACAGACTGACTCGCACAACGGCACAAAGGCACAAAGTGGTACGTGAACCATCTGCAATCCTTTGCGCCTTTGCGCGAGCCGTTTCACCGTTTCACAACCGCTCTGTGCGCTCTGTGCGCTCTGTGGCTTATGCAGACCTACCGCCGCACTAGGGGCAGGAACATGCGATTGCCGCCCGGAGCTTGCACCGGCGCGGGGCCACCACCCGACCAGGCGGGCGTCTTCCCGCTGACGCCAAGCGAACGCAGGCCGTCGCCATCGAGCCGCACCACATGCAGCACCAGGTTCTCGCCCGGCCCGGCGTCGGTGTCGCGGGTGAAAATCACCCAATTGCCATCGGTGGAGACACGCGGGCCGGTGGCGGGCTGCCCCGCTGGGCCACGGGTCAGTTGCGTCAGGTTCGCCAGCGCCCCGTTTGCGCCCACCTCGGCCCGCCACAGCTCGCGCTGGCCGGTGAAGTCGGCAGAAAAGACGATGGTGGCCCGATTGGGCACAAAGTCGCTGTCCTCCGCGTTGGCCCCATCCAGGCAGCTTTCAGCCTTGGTGGTGGTGTTCTGGATGCAGAGCCGGGGCGTGTCGTAGCCCCCGCTGGCGGCGGCGTTGCACCAGGTTTTGTAGGTGTAGGCCAGCAGCCCCCGGTCGCTGGAAAGGGCCATGTCGTCGGCAATGGCCGAAGAGACCTCGAAAAGCTCCTGGTTGGGCTGCACGCCCATCACCCGTGGCTCAAAGGCGTAGCAGATGCCACTGACCTGCGGGTACATGTGCATGTAAATCGCCCCAACCACATTCGGATCACGGGTGGGGGCAAGCGCACCAATCAGCAGGTCGGAGGTGAGCAGGGTTTGCTTGTTGCTGCCATCCAGCCCCTGGCCCACCACGCTGCCTTTGCCACTGGCGTTGACCACATTGAGCAGGCGTTGCCCATCGAGGCTGAAGGCGGGCGTGAAGCCCTGGCCCAACACCCGTTCCTGGCCCAGGTTTGCGCCCCCAAAGCTGCGCACGGCGATATTGTCGCCCACCGACTCGTAGGCAATCGTGCCGCTGAGTCCATTCAAACCGCTGCCCACCGTGGCCGCCCCATTCACCACATTCGAGGGCGGGCCAGGGTTGCCGGTGCTATCCACCGCCAGCACCCGGTAGAAATAGGGGGTGGTGTCCAGGCCCACGTCGCGGTAGCCCGTGGTTGTCACCAGCCGGGGCGTAATCTGGGTAAACGGCCCGCCTTCGCTGGTGGCCCGCTGCACATGGTAACCCGCCACACCATTCTGGTCGCTGGCGGCGTCCCAGGTCAGCCAGATCGAGCTGTCACCAGCCTGGGCACGCAGGTTGGCGGGCGGCGCGGGCGGCGTGCTGTCCAGGTTCAGCCGGGCCGACCAGATTTGATCCTGGGTGTTTCGGTTATCGTCCCACACCAGGTAGGCGCGGGCGTCATTGGCCCCACCCCCAACGGCCAGGCTAGGATTATTGGCGCGGGTGCCGGAACGCCCGTCATCGAGGCGGTTGGTGAGGGCAAAGCTCTGGCCGCGGTCAATTGAACTGGCCATCAGGACGCCGCCGCTGCTAAACCAGCCGCTGCCGCTGCGCACCGAGGCCGAGATCAACACTTGGCCACCGGGGTCAACCGCCATGTCGTACCCGGTCAGCCTGAGTCCGTCGCCGATGCCGAAAGCCTGGTTGGGCGTATCCCAGGTCGCCCCGTTGTCGCTCGAACGGCGCACCTGGATCGGCCCGTCCTCGGCATTCTGGAAGGTTGCATAAAGCATCCCGTCTGGCCCAAACGCCAGGCGGGGATTCAGCGCATCATTGCCGGAGATCTGGAAGTTGGAGCCAAAGCTGTCGCCCCGGTTGGTGGAACATGCGCCGTAGATGGCAAAGCGGTTGCGGCGGTCTTCCCAGGCGGCGCAAACAGTATCGCCCCGCACCGCCAGGCCCATTTTCGGGCCTTCCGGGGGGAGGCCATCGGTGAGGCGACCATTGCCGCTACCTTCGCTCACAGCGACATCCTTTATATCAACTGTGGTGGGCGCGGTGCGCCGTACAATGTTCACCAACACATTTACTCCCTGGCCCACGGGGTTAGCGGTCAGCACCAGGGTGCGGTCGTCCCAGGCGTGAATTTCGGGATAGCCAGTAATGTCATCATCGTTGTTGTTGTTGCCGTCCAGCACCAGGAACTCGCGGAAGGTCTGGCCACCATCGGTGGAAAGAGACAGACGAGTGTCATTGTAGCGACGTTGCCCACCACAGGCCCCGTCAACAGGGAAACAGACGCGGTTCCACCATGCAATCCATATCGAGCCATCGGGCGCGACACTGACTGCTGGCCGGTCGAGAAAGCCTGAATAGCTGAACAAACTCGCCTGCTGGTTGGTACTCCAGGTTGCGCCGCCATCGGTTGAGCGAGAAAAGTAGATCACATCGGGTAATGTGCCACCGTCCCGGTTGTCGAGCCAGGCTGCATAGAGGTTATTGCCCTGCACCGCTATGTCAGGTTTCTCCGCATCGCCAAACCGTCCGAGTCCGCTATCCGTCACTTGCACATTGGGGCCAGCGGGGATGACACCGGCGTAGCCCGGCACGGCAGCCCCACCAAACAGCACCAGCAGCAGCGTCAGCATGCTTCCGATATGTAGAAACTTACGTCGTGTCACAACTCCTCCATTTATGAAC
>JALONX010000192.1 GCA_025454695.1 Chloroflexaceae bacterium | reverse complement strand
TTGCCAGCGAAGAGGATTTTCTTGACGCCAGCGAACTCCGCAGCATTCGCATGCCCAATGGCATGATCTGGGGCATGGCCGACCACTTTTTGCCGTCTGGCTCATTTGAATTCTTTTGTAACAATATGCCGAACCTGGAACTGCTTACCCTGCCCGGTTGCGGCCACCTGCCCCAGCAGGAGCAGCCCGGCGCGGTAGTGCGCTTTGTGCAGCAGTTCGCCACGCGGGTGGGGAGGAGGTTGACGATTGACGATTGACGATTGACGATTGCTCCCACAACCCCCACAGCTCCCACAACCCCCACAGCCCTACATGTAAAAGCCTTTGCGAGCTTTGTGGCCCTTCAATGCTTCAGGACAGGCTTTGCGCGAGCTTTTGACGATTTTGTGCCTTTGTGCCTTTGTGAGAGTTTTCAGCAACAACCTTTGCGAGCCCTGCGGCTTTGCGCGAGCTTTTCTGGAGGTGTGATGCCGAGCTTGAACACGATTGACCTGGTGGTGCGCGATGTGCCAGCGGCGGCGGCGTTTTTCCGCGACGTGGTTGGACTCACGCTGCGCTTTGCTGAGGAGCGCTTCGCCGAACTCGACGGCGGCGGCGTTACCATCATGCTCACGCCCGATGCGCTGGTGCCCACCAGACCGGCGGCGGGCATTATTCTCCATTTTCAGGTGGATGACGTGGCAGCAGCGCTAGAGCAGGCCCGTAGCCAGGGGGCGCAGGTGTTGCGCGATCCCTTCACCACCGATTGGGGCTGGGAGTCGGCGCTGATCGCCGGGCCGGAGGAGGTCGTGGTGGATTTGTACCGGCCTGTGGGAACGGAGGTTGAGGATTAGCTTGCGCAGAAGATTATAGGCCCAACCATGCACGCACAGCATCTTCAACTGATGCAAGTTGGTCTGTGGTAAGCACACCTAGCCTGCAAATGCCTTTGACTTCTGGAATGGTGATGAGGTTCTGTGCAACAAAAGCCCCCGGTTGCAAAACCGTACCTGTACTGCGACTTCAAAGCGTGATCCACGAACACTGGTAGTATGTGGAACCAGGGTCATCAGGACACGATCATCGTCACCGCCTGGCACACTTAAAACCAGGCAAGGACGCACCTTCGCCACCATTCCCAGGTCAATTAACCAAACTTCACCGCGTTGGGGTTTGCTCATCCTCAGACTCACGCACATCCAGATCAAGAAACACCATCTCGGCGGTCATCACCAGTTCATCGTCGCTCAATGGTGGAAAGTCGAACGCCAGGGTGCGGCGCAAAATCTCTGAGGCCACCTGCCATTGAACAGACTGGGGTAGATTGTCGAATGTGTCAAGGAGGCGTTCGCTTACGGTATTCATGCGTTCTATCCTCACACTACTATATATAGCAGTTTGCACATCGGTTGAACCAGCACCATGTGGTTTTCCGCATACCAGTGCTGTTACAATCTGCAATCTGCTATAAAAGAGCGTTACCCACCTTGTTCTGAAGACATTATGCGACAAGTAGATGGTGTGGTCAATCGCTTTTCTTGACCACATGGCGCGCTTGCGTCAATCTGCCCCCATTTGCCGCTCCAGTTGCACCTCACCCTGTTCCTCAAGCCAGGCAACAAAGATGTCAACCACCAGCGGATCGAAGATTGATCCCGCGCCGTCGCGCAGGCGCTGGGCCGCTGCTGCGGGTGTTAGCACCTGGTTATAGGAGCGCTGGGTGGTCATTGCGTCGTAGGCGTCGGCGACGGCGACGATGCGTGCGCCCAGTGGAATGTTCTCGCCGACCAGCCCGTCGGGGTAGCCCGAGCCGTCCCAGCGTTCGTGGTGCCCCCGCACAATCGGGGCGATGCGGGCGGCCATGCGCAGTGGGGCCACAATCCGTTCGCCAATCAGGGTGTGCTGCTGCATCAGCTTATATTCAGCGGTGGTGAGCGGGCCAGGCTTGCGGATGATGGTTTCGTCTATGCCGACTTTGCCCACGTCGTGCAGCAGCGAGCCGTAGCGCAACGCCATCAGCGCCGTGCCGGTAAGCCCCAGGCGCTCGCCGATGACGGTGGCATAGTAGGCCAGGCGCTGCAAATGGCCTTCGGTGTAGGTATCTTTGCTTTCCACCATGCGGGCCAGGGCAAAAATCACATTTTCCGCCGGTTCCAGCGTGTCGTTCAGGCGTTTGGCCCGCAGCAGCGCCTTGAGCCGCAGGTCAAGCTCCTGCACATCCACCGGCTTTTGCAGGTAGCCCTCGGCTCCGGCCTCAATACACTTCAGCTGCGCCTTGCGGTCGGCATGGGCGGTGACGATGATGATGGGAATGAGCCGCGTCGCTTCGTCCTGCTTGAGTTGGGCGCAAATCTCTAGCCCGCTGATGTCGGGCAGGTGCAGGTCGAGCAGAATCAGGTCAGGTGGCTGTTGCGACACAATCCGCAGCGCCTCACGGCCAGTGGTAGCGATCTTGCTGCTATAGCCACACTCATCCACAATCTGGGTCAGGGCATGGGCCATCGCCAGGCTGTCGTCCACAATCAAAATATGGCTGGTGTCGCCCTGCTCTCCCTCGTTCCGTTTTGCTGCGGGCGTGGCAGGCTGGGCGAACGGTGCTTGTTCTGAAGTACAGCGCATGGTTCTTCCCTTATCTATCACTCATGGCGGCGTGGCACATGATACCGATGTGAAAACCGAGAAGCGTTAGGCGTGAAACGTGAGGCGTATTCAAAGGCTGAAGGCTGAAGGCTAAAGGCTGCGACATCGATCACCTTGTCACCTTGTCATCTTGTCACCTTGTCATTTCGGTCTCCGGTCTTCGGTCTTCGGTCTGCTCTTCTTAACACTTAATGCTTAACTTCCCTATCCCCAAATCGCACCAGCCGCCGCAGGCCTTCGCGCAGCATGGAGCCGCGTATCTGGCGCAGGTCGGACTCAAACTGGCTAGCGGGAGTGGGTGTTTTCTGGTAGCGTTCGGCAATAAAGCCACCCACCACACGCTGAATAGCCTCCCGCTCAAAGGGCATGGCCCGGCTGAGGGTGGTGCTATATTCGAGTGGGGTGGTGTGGGGCTGCTGCGGGAAACCCGCCCAGCGCCCCAAAAGCGCCAGTTGGGCGTAGGCGCGGGCAGCGTTGGAAAGGCCCCGTAGTTCCCAGAGCCAGGCCAGCGCCAGCACCCCGGCAACCAGGGCCAGGGCCGCCAGCACCGCGCCGATCAGCCCCAGGGTTTGCCAGACCTGTGCCGACATGGTGGAGTTGGCGGGCGTACTAGTGGAGCCGCCCTCACCGGTAGATGGGTCAATCGGCAGGCCCGGGTCAAGCTCGCCCAGGCGGTCAGGGTCGTTGGGGAGGTTGTCGTCATCGCCTGCTGCCCCCAGGGCTCCGTCAGGCCCGGCCTGCTCGGGCGTTTCGGGCCGCAACGGTAGCGAGGTGTAGCTGGCGGGCGTCGGTTCAAAGCGTTCCCAGCCAAAGCCAGGGAAGTAGACCTCGGGCCAGCTGTGGGCCACGTTTTGCCGCACTACATACACGCCGAGTTCGGGATCGAAGAAACCGCCCGCGTAGCCCTGGGCAAAGCGGGTGGGCACGTTCAGCGAGCGCAACATCAGCGCCATGGCCGAGGCGTAGTAGTCGCAGTAGCCTTCGCGCACGTCGAACAGGAAATAGTCCACCGGGTCAACCCCAGGCGGCGGCGCATTGATCTGTTCGTTGTAGGGCAACGCCCGCAGGTAGCTCTGAATGGCGACCGCTTGATCGTAGGGCGTGAGGGCGTTGGCCTGTTGCACAATCTGGCGGGCCAGTTCAATGGTGCGGGGCGTGATGGTGTCGGGCAGCTGAAGATAACGTTCCTGCACCCATGCCGGGTAGCTGGTGCCCGCCTCGCGCAGGCTCTGCACATCGGCGTTGGAAGCCAGCGCGGTGACAGTGTAGACCAGCCCGGCCCGCAACGTATCATTGGCCACAACCAGCGAAACGTCATCAAGGTTCGGGCGGCGGCTGTTCTGGCCCGTCAGGTAGCTATGTTCCACCGCCGTGGGTAGGGTGATGCGTAGCGCCTCGCCACCGACGGTAATCAGGTTGTCTTTACGATCTTCTTTCAGCGTAACGGTCTGCGTCACAACCCTGCGCTCGCGAACCTCGGTGCGGGGAATATCCACATCGGCACCAAAGGGCGTGCGGGCCTGCTCCGGCGAATTGGCCCCCAGCACCGCTCGCGCCTGTTCACCAGTGGTGTTCAGCCAGCCTTCACTGGTATAGCGATCACGGGCCACGGCACGCCAGTAGTCGTAGTTGTCGGCGGCAACATACATCACTGTTGCATCGCCGAGGGAGCGGGCACCGCCCAGACCCGAACCGCGCAGGGCAAAGCTGTTGCCGCTGGTGCCGGGCGGGGCGTTGATGGTGCTAAACAGGTCTTCCCACCGCTCACGGGCCAGCACAAACGGCTGTTTGAGGGCGTTCCATGTAGCGGTAGCCTGGGACACACTCACCTGGCTGGGCAACACACTGGTGATGGCGATCAGTGCCGTGCAAACGAGGGCTGCCGAGGCAACAAACCGCATGGGCAGAAAATCGGGGTACTCCATCTGGGCGGCAGCCCAGCGTTCCTGCCGCTGCACCACCTGTTGCAGCACCACCAGCAGCAGCGCCGCCACCAGAAAAACAAAAAAGAGCAGTGTGGGCTTGGGCAGGGTGTAGGTGTAGTTGGTGAGGATGATAAAGGCGTTCAACAGCACCATGCGCCAGACCCAGCCACGGCGGAAAATCAACCAGGCCGAGGCATAGCCAAGCAGCCAGCTGAGCAGGGCCAGCGAAGCGATAAACAGCAGAATATCCTCGCCGCGCCCGCCGCTGGAAACGGTGCGAACGAGACTCAGGGTGCGGATAAACAACTCCGTTGCCTGGTCGGCCCACGTGGTAAGCCGTTCGCCCATCAGCGGGGCGAGCTGACGCACCGTAAGCACCAGGCCGAGCAGGGCGCTGAGCAGGTGGGCCAGCAGGGGCGGTAGCCAGCGGAGATGGGCAAACAGCGCCCCCAGCACGGCCCCACCCACACCCACGAGCACAATCACCCCAAGGTCGTCGGCCCAGTTGGCCCCGGCAATGCTCTGCACCACGGCCCACTGCATCAGAATTGCGAGCAGTGCAGCGGGAAGTGCAGTTGACACCTGGCTGACCCAGGGGCGCTCGCGTTGAGAAATTGTGTCTGTTGTCATCTGTATGTATATGCGTTCCTATGTTCTGTCCTGGAAATAGAAACGCCCGTTAGAACTCAAATATTCACAGGCGCAAATGAGAAAGCTTGGGCTGCATTGTACCACACTGCTTCGGCGCATGCAGGCGTTGTGAGACCCCGTAATGTGGCAATTCGTTCAGCCACCAGCCGCACATAGGCCGGTTCGTTGCGTTTGCCCCGGTGGGGGTGCGGGGTGAGATAGGGGCAGTCGGTTTCGGTAAGCAAGCGGTCGAGTGGGGCACGGCGAGCCACATCATGCAAGTCGTGAGCCTTGGAAAACGTCACCGGCCCAGCCAGCGAAAGATAAAAGCCTATCTCCAGACATTGCAGCGCATAGGCCCAATCACCAGAAAAGGAGTGCATCACGCCGGGCTGGCCGATGGCATGCGCCCGTAGCACCCGAACCGTGTCGGCCTGGGCCTCGCGGCTGTGGATGACGACCGGCAGCCGGAGTTCGCGGGCCAGAGCCAGTTGCTCGCAAAACACCGTTTCCTGCTGCTCAGGCGTGGCTTTGTTCCAGTAAAAATCCAGCCCAATTTCGCCAATGGCGACCACCTTAGGGTGGTGCGCCAGCGCCCGCACCTGGGCCAGCCAATCACCAGGCAGCGCGACGGCGTAGTTGGGTTGCACCCCCACCACGGCGTAGATCTGTGGGTGGGCCTCGGCCAGGGCCAGGGCCGCCCGGCTTGAGTCCAGGTTATAGCCAATCTCGATGATGCGACCGACGCCGTTGTCGGTGGCCCGTTCTAGCACCTGGGGCAGATCATCAGCGAAGGGGGGCAGGTGCAGGTGGGCGTGGGTGTCAATAAAGTATGGTTCTGTCATCATAGCTATTTTAACACGGTTTTTACTTCTGGAAGCCATATGACGAAATTTTAATCGTAGATAGAAGGTTCACCGCCGATTACGCTGGAGTTCATTGTAGCGCCGCAACATCTTGCGCCCTACCGTGAGTCCATTGCGAAACGTTGTGATTGCGTGGTGTTCATTGCAAGCGAACCTTATGTTTGGCCCTACGGCGATGCGTTGCACTGTTTCTGGTTCCTCACGCCTTCATACCTCGTCCTTTATACCTCATCATTCTCCCCGCTGGCACGCATCACGCTATCCACCGACAAGGTGCAATGGCATGTTATGGCTAGCTGTGTGCTGCCGTTGCGCCGCTACGAGCGAGGCAGGCAATGTACGTATGGAGGTGTTTTATGGTGAAGTTACAACCGCTGAAACAGCAGGTGATGGTGATTACGGGGGCCAGCAGCGGCATCGGGCTGGTGACAGCACGCATGGCAGCCCGGCATGGGGTGCGGCTGGTGCTGGCG
This sequence comes from Chloroflexaceae bacterium, assembly GCA_025454695.1. Lineage (GTDB taxonomy): Bacteria > Chloroflexota > Chloroflexia > Chloroflexales > Chloroflexaceae > JALONX01. The sequence continues at coordinate 2,411 of JALONX010000192.1, read as the reverse complement.
GCCCGCAACAGCGATGCCCTCCACCAGTTGGCCGATGAGATCAACCGGGAGGGTGGCCAGGCGGTGCCGGTGCCCACCGATGTGGGCAAACTGCGCGACATGGAACGGCTGGCGGAAACGGCGATGAACAGCTTTGGTGGCTTCGATAGCTGGGTCAACAATGCGGGGATTTCGATCTTCGGGCCAGCCTATGAAGTCTCGATTGAAGACATGGAGCGCATGTTTGCCACAACCTTCTGGGGTGTGGTGTATGGCTCGCGCCTGGCTGCCCAGCATTTTATGCAGCGTGGCCGTGCCGGGGCCATTATCAACATCGGCAGCCTGTTTGGCGATCGGGCCACGGCCATCCAGTCCACCTACAGCGCCGCCAAGCACGCCGTGCATGGCTGGACGGACGCGTTGCGCATGGATCTGGAAGCGGCCCACGCCCCTGTGTCCGTGACGCTCATCCATCCGGGCCGCATTGATACGCCCTACAACGAGCATGCCCGCAACTACTACCCCCAGCAGGTGGCCCACATCGGCATGATCTACCCGCCGGAGGCTGTGGCTGAAGCTATCCTCTACGCTGCCGAACACCCGGTGCGGGATGTGTTTGTTGGTTCGCAGGCCAAGGCCGTGGCCGTGGGCGGTGCCATCGCGCCCCGCTTGATGGACAAGGTGATGGAGCGCTACATGTTCGCCACCCAGCTGACCGACCGGCCCGCCATCAACGACCAGACCAACGCGCTTTACCGGCCCGGCTACGGCATGCAAGAGCGCGGGAGCCACGAGGGCTGGCACCGCTCCTCAAGCATGTATGTGAAAGCGACGAAAAACCCGGCGCTGGCTACCCTGGCCACAGTGGGCGCGGGTGTGGCGTTGCTGGCCCTGATCAGCAACCTGAGCCAGAACGGTTCGACCGATGGTGCAACGCAGGCCAGCAAGGTGGAGCCGATTCCTATCCACCACGAGGAACAGGAACAGGCCAGCCATTTGACATTGTGATGGGGGGCGTTGGCCAGCGTGCCCCGGCCACATTGGACTGCGCGGCATTGGGGCGGCGTTGTTATTGAGATCATCAGCGTAGCGCCGCAAGATGCTGCGGCGCTACGTTGATGATCATTGTGATGCGTTGTGGTTCATTGCGGGACGACACGCCGGTCGGCCCTACGGCGGCGTGGGTTGGCATGGCAACTCATTGCGGGCCGACACGCCGGTTGGCCCCTACGGCGGTGTGGATGCATCGTTCATCGTTCATCGTTCGTCGTTCCGGTTCTCGGTTCCCCTCGTCTGCGCTCCCTTCGGCTTCGCTCAGGGCAGGCGGGGCAGGCCCGGTTCTCGGTTCTCGGTTCTATCTTCCTCACTCCTTCTCAAACATGAGCGCGAAGCCCTGGTATTGGGGGTCTACCTGGCGAGCGCAAACACGCCAGCCCTCGCCGCCACGGTAGCAGGCGATGAACTGCTCGGTTTTGAACTGGGCGTCGGCCAACTCCTGCTCCAGATCAGCGCCTTGAAGCGCCCGCTCCACCGCCTGGTAGAACCAGAAGCCATCCAGTTCAGGGCCATAGGCGTTGAGACGCTGGGTTGGCTGGGCGGGCAACGCCTCATTGTTTAGCAGTGGCGTGTAGGCGCGGTAGACCTCGGCGGCACCGGGGGCCATGCGGGCGCGGAAAGCCTCCGATTCGGCGACGGAGCGGCGGGCCGGAAAGGTTTCCCGGTCAAGCGCTTCGGGCTGGCCGCTGAGAAACGTGAGCCACTGCCAGCATGCCTCGGGGTGTTGGGTTCTGGCCGAAATGTAGAGGCCGCTGCTGGTGAAATCGTTGGGAGTGAGGGGGCGCTGGCCCAGCGGCGGCGGCGCAATCGCCCCGACGACGGGCGGTTGGTTGGTTCCCATGGGCAGATAGTTGAGCAACTCGCCACCGTCAAGCCACATGGCGGCCCGCCCCTGCCAGACGCTGTTAAGGGCTTCCCAGTCACTGCCCCGGCCCTCTGGCAGATAGCGGCAGTTGTTGAGTTTTGTATGCGGGCTGGCGGCGCGGAGCAGTTCCAGGTAGTAGCGCAGGGCACGCACCACAGTGGGGTCGGTGAAGTTGGGGCGGATATCTTTGCCACTGCCGAGGGTCGGGCTGGCCCCGAACTGGTCGAGCACGTAGGTGATGTGGCGCACATCGGGTGCGACCAGGCCATACTGGCGGTTATTGTCCGAGCCGCTGGTCAGCGCCTGGGCCGTTTGCAGCAGGTCATCCAGTGTCCAGGTGGGCTGGGGGTAGCCGAGGCCCGCCGCATCAAACAGGGCCGGGTTGTAGCGCAGCAGGCGAAAGGTGATTTCAAAGGGCACCCCGTGCAGCGCCCCGTTCATGCGGAAGGGCGTGAGCAGGGCGGCAGGGTAGTCCCGCTGGTCGAAGCTGGCGTCGGCATCAATTAGCGGT
>JALONX010000191.1 GCA_025454695.1 Chloroflexaceae bacterium | reverse complement strand
GCTGCGTAGGACGTACTGCGCAGATGCTAAACTGCCTGGTGAAAACCTGACAGTGTTAAAGGAGGCAATGATGTCAACAGTGGTTCCTGTGAAAGACCGCCAGACGGTCACGCCTGATGGTCAGTCCCTCAAACCGTTGATTCATGACGTTGTGCTGCACCGCATGCCGCTCCAGGAGGATGAGCGGGGCGAGCTATGCGAAATATATAACCCTGCCTGGGGGCTGCTAGCAGCCCCGCTGGTCTATGTCTATCAGTCGCTGATTCGGCCTGGCAAAATCAAGGGCTGGGTGATGCACCGTAGCCAGGAAGACCGCATTTTTATCAGTAGCGGTATTACCCGGTGGGCGCTCTTCGACAACCGCCCCGAGTCGCCAACCTACCGTATGCTGAATGATATTGTGCTGAGTGACCGGCAGCACAGCTTGCTCATTATTCCCCGTGGTGTGTTTCACGCGGTGCAAAACATTGGTTCAACCGATGCCATTTTTGTAAACATGCCCACTGTGCCCTACAATCACGCCGACCCGGATAAATACCGTTTGCCGCTCGCCAACGAGCTGATTCCCTTTTCGTTTGCTGATGATGGGGGCTGGTGAGCGCATGGCTGCATTGCCCATCGTGAGCGTGATCATTGCCACCTACAACCGCAGCCACACGCTACGCTTCACCCTTCAGAGTCTGCTCAATCAGGAATTGACCGATTTTGAAGCCTGGGTGGTGGGTGACTCCTGTACCGATGATAGCGAGGCGGTGGTGCGCTCCTTCAACGATTCCCGCCTGCACTGGCTGAACCTGCCCGTGAACTCTGGCAGCCAGGCCATGCCAAATAATGCCGGGCTGCGGCGGGCGCGGGGCCGCTACATCGCCTTTCTCGGCCACGACGACCTCTGGTTTCCCTGGTATCTGAATCGGCTGGTGGCCTGTGCCGAAGCAGAAGGAGCTGATGTGGCGCATGGCCTCTGCATTGCCCTGGGGCCAGAAGGGGTGCGCCTTTGTATTGGGCCGCCGCGCCCGGGCCTGGCCTACCGCGCCCATTTTGTGCCACCCTCGTGCTGGTTGCTGCGCCGCACCATCGTAGAACGCTGCGGTTTCTGGAACGACCCGCTCAGCATCGGCACGCCGGTAGATTTTCACTACTGGCGGCGTTTGTGTGATGCAGGTGCAACCATACGCTTTTGCACAGAGGCGACTATGCTGAAGTTTCCCTCGTCCTGGTTCAGGCTGGCCTACCAAGACAAAAGCACCCCCGTACAGGCCGCGTATTGGGAGGAGCTAGCGGCGCAACCGCTGGCCCTGGAACGCCGTTTGTTGCTGGAGCGGGCTACGCTGCCAACAATCTTTTCGTATACTTTCGGCGAACCGGCCCTGCCCATGCTCCTCTACGCCTTCCGCATCGTCTTTCGGCGCACCTTCGATCTGCTTGGACGTGATGAGGGCTGGTTTGCCCCGTTCTTCTACCTGCGCTTTCAGCGTCAGCGGCGCATGATGCGGCGCAAGCGTGGATTGTCGTTGTAAACAGCATGCTCGCCTTGACAGCTGAATCCTTCCTTGCTACACTCGCAGCCGTTCGTACTCGCGCAATCTGCAATCTGCAATCAAGAACGGCCCGTATGTCTGCGACACCTTCCTCCATCCGTCCGCTCTACGTCTCACCCGTGGGGCGGGGCGGCGTTGATTTCGGAATTCAAAACATCACCCGCGCTGTGCGCAAAGCTGGCCCTGCCGCCGAACTGCTGCGCCTGCCCGAACTCTACAATTTTGCGCCCTTTCTTATTCCCCGTGGCCTGCCCGAGGGCTGGTGGCGTGGCTTCAACGTGGTGCAGGGCCGCTCGCGGGTGGCCTTTGCCCTCAAATCCACCGGTCTGCCCGTGGTGACAACGGTGCATCATCTCACCACCGACCCGGATTTGCAGCCCTACAGTTCGTTTGCGCAGCGCCTCTTCTACCGCATGGCCGAATCGCGCTACGATAGCTGGTCAATTCAACAGGCCGACGCCGTTGTTTGCGTGAGTCGCTTTACCCAGCGCCAGGTGCAGCAGACCTACGGGCGCAGCGACACGATTCTGATCTACGATGGGATTGACACCGACGTGTTTGTGCCCACGCCGGGGCTGGTGCGCCGCGACGACGGCCTGCCCGCCTGGGAAGGCGAATTGTCGGTGCGCCCACGCATCCGGCTGCTGTTTGTGGGCAATCGCACCCGGCGCAAAGGTTTCGATCTGCTGCCGCGCATTATGGAGCAGCTGCCGCCAGACTACGCCCTCTACTACACCGGCGGCTTTCAGGGCAACGACAACGGCCCGCCCCACCCGCGCATGGTGCCCATCGGTTCGCCCGACCGGGCCGGGCTGGTGGCGGCCTACCAGAGTTGTGACATCCTGCTCTTTCCCTCGCGGCTGGAAGGCTTTGGCATTGCCCCCGCCGAAGCCCTGGCCTGTGGTCGCCCGGTGGTGACCAGCAACATCAGCGCCCTGCCAGAAGTGGTTGACCACGGCGAGAACGGCTTTCTGGTCAACCGTGACGATGTGGCAGGCTTTGCCGCCCGTGTGCGCGAACTGGGCGAAGACGCCCCACTGCGCCATCGCTTCGGCGACCATGGGCGCGACAAAGTGGTGCGTACCTTTGGCTACCAGCCCCTTGGCGATGGCTTTACTGCGTTGTATCTACGGTTAGTACAATAGTGCCAGCCTGTACCTGTGACATTTCGCTCACGCCAGTCGTTTATATGGTTGGAGGGAGTTTTGAAAGTTTTGGAATTCGAACCAAACAACCATTGACGCGGCGTTCGCAACCCCGTATAATCAAGTCAAGTTAAACGATTCATCACTGAATCCTTGACGCGACGCCGTTGTCTTGCCAGGGAGAAATGCGCATGGTAGCGCCACATGTAGTCTCAATTCGGTCTGAATACGACATTCTCGCAGCTCGCATTGCTGCCCGCGATGTCGCCCGCCGCATTGGCTTTAATGCGGTTGACCAGGCCCGCATCGCCATCGCCACTACTGAGCTTGCGCAAACGCTCCTCAGTTTCCCTGGCGAGGGCTGCATCATCATCAATCAGGTCTATCAAGGCCCTTATCTGGGCATTGAACTGGTGGTTGAGGCAAGTCCTGGCTATCTTGAGGACGATGTGACACCTGTCGAACAGCGACTGAGCCAGCGGGCCAGCACTGTTGGGCCGAATGACTCACGCCGCCTGATGGACGCCGTGCAGGTTGATACAGTAGACGAGGCGGGCGGGCGCGTCACCGTGTTCAAATGGCTCACCCACCCGACGGAGTCAGTGTCGGCGTAAGCGTTGGAGCATTTGCCGCCCCTCGTTTGCGCCAAGCAGCGTGGCCGCTCCCAGGTAGGCCAGGCCGCCCAGGCCGCCCACCATTACCAGCCAGCCGAGTAGCGGCAGCAGGTCGCGCCCGCCCTGGTAGTCACCAGCCATGGTGAGAAAAGGCAGCAGCGGCGCAGACAGCCAGATTGCCCCACTGAACAGCAGCACCAGGCCCAGCGATGCCAGAGCGGAAGCCGCCACCGAGCGCCACAGCAGCTGATTGCGCCACAGCCCCGGCAGCTGCCGCCCCAGCAGTGCAAAGAGCAGCAATGCCTCCACATTGTTGGCAATGCTAAACGACAGGGCAATTGCCCCCACCCCCAGCCCCAGCCAGACCACCAGCGACCCCAGTGTGAGGTTCAGCACCACATGAAAGATGCCCACCAGTACGGGAGTGCGGGTTTGCTGCATGGCGTAGAAGGCCCGAATCAAAATCTCCGAGGCGGCAAAGGCAGGCAGGGCGGTGGCATAGCCCAGCAGCGGCTCCACCGTAAAGCGCACCGACTCAGCATCAAACGCGCCCCGCTGGTAGAGCAGGCGCACCAGGGGCACCGCTAGCACCATCAGCGTCACTGTGGCAGGCAGGGTGAGAAACATAATCGTGCCGAGGGTGGAGCGAATGGCCTGGGCCATCTCGTCCCGTTTGCCTTCGGCATGGAGGCGGGCCAGGCGCGGGAAGGCCACCGTGCTGAGACTCAGTGAGAAGATGCCGTAGGGCAGCAGCATCAGCTGCAGGGCGATGTTGAGACCGGCGATGCGGCCTGCCCCCAGGTTGAGCAGGCCCGTCAGCACACTGCTGATAAGCAGATTGATCTGCGAGGCGGCCTGCCCGGCCACCCTGGGGGCCATTTGCCATGCAATCGTGGCGAGTTCGGCCATGCCCCGACCAAAGGTGGGCCGCAAGCGCATGCCCAGCCCCAGCAAACCGGGAATCTGCACCAGGAGATAGGCCAGCGCCCCCACCACCACGCCCAGGCCCAGCCCCCACACGCCCAGTTGGGGGGCCAGCAGCCATGCGCCACCAATAATGCCCAGGTTGTAGACCGAGGGGGCCAGGGCGGGCAGGGTGAAGCGGTCGCGGGCGTTGAGTGCCGCCATGGCCAGGCCACCCAGCCCCAGCAGCAGCGGCGAGAGCAGAAAGAGCCGCATCAGGCTGGTGGTGAGCTGCAACGCCTCCGGCGCAAAGGTGGGGTAGAGCGTGGCCGCCAGGCTCGGCGCGGCCACAAATAACAGGACGCTGGCCAGGGCCAGCAGGGCCAGCGCCCACGTCACCACCGCGCTGGCCAGTTTCCAGGCCCGTTCGCTGCCGTCCCGATCCCAGATCTGGATAAACAGCGGAATAAAAGCGCTGCCCAACGCGCCGCCGATAACCACCATGTAGAGCATGTCGGTGACACGAAAAGCGGCGTTGTAGGCGTCCAGTTCGGCCCCGGTGCCAAAGCGGGCGGTGATGATGATATCACGCAAAAGGCCGGTGGCGCGGCTCAGCACCGCCCCGCCCATCACAATCAGGCTGTTCAGCATGAGGCCAGCGCGGCCCCGTCTGAACAGATTTACGAGTTGCACGGAAGGCGTTCCTCTGCTACAATAAGCGATTAGTGCAATCTGGCACCGCCACCGCTGTGCCTTTTGAAACAACTATTGTGGGCAGATTATAGAGGAGGATCAGGACTTTGGCGAACACTGAATCGGCACGCAAACGCATTCGCACCAACGAGCGCAAGCGCTTGCGCAACCAGATGTACCGCTCGCGGGTGAAGACGATGCTGAAGAAGGCGGAACAGAGCATTTTCAGCGGCAAGCCCAGCGATGAAGCCATTCGCGAGGCCATCAGCACGCTGGACAAGGCTGCGGTGAAGGGCATTATTCACAAAAACAATGCCGCCCGGCGCAAGTCGCGGCTGATGAAGAAGCTCAACAACGCCACCGTGGCGGCGAAGAGCTAACTTGATTTTGGATTTTGGATTGGCGGGCAACGAGAAAGCGTTGGGGTACATCCCAGCGCTTTTTTAATTCTTGCACATCTCCACCACCAGCACTTCGAGCGCGACTTCGGCCTGCATGCGGCCCGTTTTGGTGGCCTGGTCAAGTTCCACCAGCCGGTCGTGGAACTGGGTCAGTTCGCCGGGGCCAAACCCACGGGCCTGATCCATCGCTTTGCGCACCACAAAAGGCTTCTGCCCCAGGCGGCTGGCAATCTCCTCGGGCCGGAGGCGCTGGGCCGCTAGTTCCTTCACCCCCAGCAGAATGCGGATCTGCCGCGCCAGCATAAACAGGATGTAGGTCGCCGCCTGGCCCTCGTCCAGCAGTGCCCGCACCGCCCGCAGCGCCGGGCCGCGCCGCCGCAGGCTCAGGTCATCAATAAAGGCGAACAGGTTCTGTTCCTGGCCATCCTGCACCAGCAGGTCAACCTCGGTGGGCGTGATGCGGTTGCCCCGGCCTACGTAGCTGGCCAGCTTGGCCAGTTCGTTCACCAGCGCCCGCCCTTCGCTGCCCACGTAATCTACCAGGCGCTGTGCCGCCGCCGGGTCGAGCTTCACATTGAGCAGTTTTGCCCGCTCTTGCAGCCAGCGCAACAGGTCGCTGCCGCTGCGAGGCTGAAACTCGCGCACCTCGCCCGCCTTTTGCAGGTAGGTGAACAGAATGCTGCGCCGGTCAACGTCTTCGTTTTCCACCAGTACCAGCTCACATGTGGGCGGCACCCGTTCGAGGTAAGCCCGCAGTTCTTCCCGTTCTTTGCCTGCCTTGCTGTGCTTCAGCGCATCACTCACAATCACCAGGCGGCGGTCGCTCAGAAACGGCATGGCCTCGCAGGCCGCCGCCAGGGCATCAAGTTTGAGCTTGCGCCCATCCAGCGTGCTCGTGTTGAGGTCGGCCAGGTCAACGGGCAGAGCCGCTTTCAGCTCGGCCAGCGCTTCGCTGCGGGCAAATTCATCTGGCCCATAGAGCAAATAGATCATCGGTTTCGGGTGCTTTCCAGCTGGCGCACCAGGCCCACCACCAGCCGCGCCGCCCGATCCATGGTTGGGGGAACGGTGGCCGCCGTGGCAGCAGCCGGGGCCAGTTTCGGCAAGGTGCGCAGACTCAGCACGCGCCGCCCGCTGCGGTGGAGCTGAGCCGCCAGAGCCGGGGCGTCGCTGTAGGGGCGGGGTTCGGCGTCAATCACCGGATCAGCGGTGTCGGTCACTTCCACCAGTTGCATTAGCAGCGGGTCGCTGGGAAAGTGCCGCAACACCCCTTCACGGGTGGCGTAGGTCAATTGGCCGTCACCAATAGACTCAAGTGACAGCCAGAGGGTATCTTCCTGATCAAACGGGTAGCGCCGCAGCAGGTCGCGCAGGGCCGTGCCACAGGTGGAGGTGGCTCCCAGCGCCACTGCCCAGAGCTGCACATGTTGCAGCCCTTGCAATCGCTCGGCAGCCGTCAGCAACACAGCCAGCGCACCCACGCTCCCCGCCGAGGGATTGAAGTAGCTGGCCCGCGCTTCCAGGGCCGGGGCCAGGGTGGCGCTAAGCAACAGGTAGGCCGCGGGCAAAGCCTGGCTATACCACCAGAGCGGGCTGGGCAGCAGCAGGGCCAGCAGGGCTAGCAGGGCCAGCAGTCCAAAGGCACAACAGCGACCGAGAATTGCCCGGCGGTGGAAACCAGACAGCCCTCTTCGCGCTTCAGGTTGGGGCGCTGAGTCGAGCGGCGCAAGCAGCACCATGCGCCAGCGCGGCGTTTGTTCGCTGGCACAAATGCCGATAACGTTCTGGCTGTCGCGGCGGGAGGCAAACAGCGGCAAGGGCGCAAGCACCCCATCCCACACCACCAGGCCCAGGCCAAGCAGGGCCAGCAGCAGGGCGGGCACCGGCCACCACGGCGTGATCAAGGCCACCACCACGCCGGGCAGGGCCAGCAGCGCATAGTTCAGGCCGGGGCTGGTTTCGGCCCGAAACGTGTCCACGCTAACGCTCATGCCCGCCCGCCGCAAGCGGCCATCCACAAAGGCCGCTGCCTGGGCCTCCGCCAGCGAGGTTGCCGGGCGCGGGCCAATCTCATTCAGCAGAAACGCGACGGTTTCTAATGCTTTATCGCGGCGAGAACGGTTCATGTCGGAATTGAGAATTGAAAATTGAGAGTTGAGAAAGCAGAAAACGCTGAACGCTGAGCGATGAACGCTGAGCGACGAATGACGAACGACGAACGATGCACTGTGTAGGGGCGAACACCAGGTTTGCCCGTAATGCCATAGCTGCTCTGCAAAACGATGATGGATGAACGAAATACGGTAGTGCGAACTTATAAGTCTTTACAAATTAAGGCGGATAGCTCTGGTGCAACACGCTTGAGCGTGTTTAAGTTTCTAGACGCCGAATTCATTCGGTGGCGAGGGCGGCACCGCGTGTCCAGATTAAAAAGTAAAACTCCACGAGTCCGCAGCTTGGCTACACGCGGACTCAAGTCCGCACTACGGTTGTCTCCCCTAAAAGCCTGAAGGAGACCAACACCTGGTATGTGCTGGTCTCCTGTCATTGTAGCTCATCTCTGCGTTCTTGGTGTGCGCGGCGGTGAATAGCTAATCAGGGCAAGGGCTGGCCGTAGCGCCATTCGTAGTAGTGCCGCCCGACGTTGCCCATTTCCACCTGCCAGCCAGCCGGGTTGGCGGGGGTGTAGGTCAGCACGCGGCGCTGGAAGGGCTGCACCAGCACATCCTGGGGCCTGCCGCCCACATTCACCCGCACCCAGTAGGCTTCGCTGATGGGGAAGCCCACCACCGACTCCCACTCCATCAGCAGGTCGTCGCGGTAGCCGCCAACGCCGCCATACACCAGGCCCCGGCTGTTGAGGAAGCGCCAGAACACCTCGGGAATGTTGTGGCCCGTTTCCGGCACAAAATGCACCAGCCGCGCCCCTTCGTAGCGCGTGCCGCTGTAGCGGCCCACTTGCCCATCGCGGCTCAGCGTCACCCCCACCTCTTCGCCGGTGAGGTTTGGCGACCGTTCTGCCACCAGCGCCTGAAAGCTGGCGTAGGTCGGCCCGTTCGGGTCGGTGGTGTCACCCGCAATCACCACAGCGGCGGCCTGGCGGTCGTTAAATTCATTGTCGCCCACCTGCATGCGCCCACTGACCAGTTCCGTCACCAGCAGGCCGTTGGTGACAAAGCCGGGGTCGCTACGATTGGCGACAGGGTTGTTGATCTCCATGCGGGCTTTATCGAAGTATTGCACCCGCCGCGTGCCCGTGGACGACTGGCGATACTCCTCGTCGCGCATGGTCATCGCCGCAGGCCCCCACATCCAGCTCCGCACCGTTTGCTGGCTGGCAATGGGCAGGTCGCTGCGCTGCCAGAGCCGCTGAAAGGCCACATCGGCGAACCCGGCGGCAGCGGCGGCCTGCTGGTCGTCCTGGCTCCCGGCGGCCCGAGGTGTGGGCGTGCGGGTCGGTGTGCGGGTTGGGTCGAGCGCAAAGGCCGTGGCCGCCGTGCCGGTGGGCACCGGGTTGGTTGGCACCGGCGCAGGCGTGGAGCGGGGCGGCGAGCTGGAGGTGCGCCCGCAGTCAGTCTGGTGGGCGAAGTAGAAGCCGTCCACCGCTGGGGTAAACTCAATCTGCGAGTCGAGCGTGTTGCCACCGGCAATGTCGTCATTCACATCAATCTGGCTCACCCCGTCGCGGTCATAGAGGTAGAGAATTGTGTCAGCCCCGGCCTGGGTATCCTGGTTGACCTGGTTCGCGCCCCGGTAACGCCGCGTGTCGGTAAAGAAGATGTAGCGCTTGCCCGCCGCCCCAAAGAAGCGCACCCAGTCAGCATCGCCGGTGGGGCAAAGGGCATGGTTCTCCTGCAACTCATTCGGGCCAATAAATCTGGCCTGTTCGGGCAAGCCGTCCGGCTCGAAGATGTCCAGACAGACCTCCGTTACCGTGGTCGGTGTGGGGCCAAAACTTTCCGAAAGCAGGGCAATCTCGTAGAAGTAGTTCTGCCCACCGCGCCCGGCGTTGTCGCGCACCTTGATGAAGTAGGAACCATCGGCAGGAATGCGCAGTGTGATGCGCGGGCGAGTATCGCTGGGGTTGGGCGGGTTGCGGTTAAAGAAGTCGTCGTTGAAGGCAATCCGGTTCAAGTTCGAGTCCAGCACCTCCAGTGACAGGTCAATGCCTGGGTCTTGCCGAGGCACATCAATCGTATACACCTTGTCTCTCACCCCGCCAAAGAAGAGCCAATCCTCATCGCCAGTGGGGCACATGGTGCGGCGCTGCACCGTGTTCACGTCAATCCGTTTGGCCTCGCCGGGGCCGTTGTCCGCCTCAAAGCCATCGAGACAGACCGGGCCAGCGGTGGCGGTTGGGCCTGTAGTCGAGGTCGGTGTGTTGGTTTGAGTTGGTGTCGGGGTAGGCGTTTGAGTGCTTCCCGATATGGTAATAAGAAATCCCCCTTGAGCAGCAACTGTAGTGGAGCCTGCTGGTGTTGCAGTAACCGAAGCAGGGATACTGCTTCCGACTGCCTGGTTAGAAGGTATGCCGATTATGGCAGTAAAAGAAACGGTTTGGGTAGCGGCAACTTCAACTGGAGAGCGAGAGGGAGTAAACGTAAATCCTGAAGGTAGACCAGTCTGGCCGATATTATAGTTTGCTGTTACACTACTGGTCAGAGTGATATTGAGCTGTACAACACCGCCAGGTACTCCTGTTTGTGGTGAATTGGTTACAACAAGCGATACCGTTGGCACAGTCGTCGCCGTGTTCGTGGCTTGCTGAAGCGGTATATTGGGTTGGGCGGCTGGGGCAACGGAAGCACGGGCGGTCAACGTTGTCGCAAAGAGCGGAACCAGCACAACGATGAAAGAGGTGAACAGGAGGTTCCTTAGTCGGGTACGCATATTACTCACGGCGCAAAAACTCCTGACAGTACCGGCGTCTCCAGGGTTCTGCGCATTATAACACGGGGTAAGTCGCTGTCAACAGATAACCTATTTGTAGCGATAAGGGATTGGAGATGGGAGATTTTCCAGCCACCACCCGTCATCAAAGGAGAGCGGCACCTCGGCGTCGGCA
>JALONX010000190.1 GCA_025454695.1 Chloroflexaceae bacterium | reverse complement strand
CGCCTGCCCTGCCGTTCGTCCCTTCGATGCCGGTTTCCGAGCTTGACGAGGAGCAGGACAGGCAAGCTCACGAACCGCGAAGGCGAAGGGTACTGCGTAAGCCAAACTCCATAATTCATACCTGATACTTCATACTTTTGGATTTTGGCCACGGTTGAAGCGTATGGTGAGCGGCAGCAGTGTGGTACAATAAGGTGACTTACGAGTTACGCAGTACGGATTACATATTTGTATCATGAACACAGCCACAACTATTTTCGAACTCGTTGGCGGTGAGCCAACCTTTCGTCGCCTGGTGGATATTTTTTATGCCCGTGTGGAGGCCGACCCGCTGCTGCGGCCTATGTTCCCGGCGGATTTGGAAGCGGGCAAACAACATCAGTTCCTCTTTCTGATGCAATATTTCGGTGGGCCAACCACCTACGGCGAACAGCGGGGCCACCCGCGCCTACGCATGCGCCACGCTCCCTTCCCCATCGGCCAGGCCGAGCGCGATGCATGGCTTGGCCACATGCTGGCCGCCGTGGACGAGGTGGGCATCGCCGAGCCAGCCCGCAGCGCCATGCGTACCTACTTTGAAAACGCCGCCACGGCCATGATTAACCAGTTCAACCCGCTGGCTGCGCCCTGACAAACGACGAACGATGAGCGCTGAACGATGAACGACGAGCGATGAACGCTGAAAAAGTCTCGGCGTTCATCGTTCAGCGTTTCTTTCGCGCGGTACAGATTCTGCTACGTCCTCTTCGTAGAACCACCAGACGCTCCAAAACTTCGTTTCAGATATTTTTTGCATAAGAATCATATTCGTGTATTCCTCTTCACCCACTGTTGCGATGTTATCACTGTGTATATAGGTTTTAGCGCTTCCAGATCGTTGACGCATTGTTTGTGAAATGTTATACTAATTTCAATCTTTTTGTATCAAAAACCATGCTAGAAATGGCTTGAGGTGAATGATGCCGCAATGTATCGGCTCTTTTCGCCGCCCTCGTGCTGGCTGGCTCGCCAGTAGCGCTGCCCTGGTTTTGCTGGCCCTTCCGGCTAGCCCCGCTGCTGCTGCCACGAATCCCGCCTGTGAGTCGCTGGTGACCTCGCTCTACTGGGGCATTTTCTGGCTTGCGGTGGTCGTGGTGGTGGTCGTGCAGGCGCTGCTTATTGGCGGCGTGTTTCGCATTCAGCCGGTGCCGCAGGATGCTCATCTGCCCCGTGCCCGCATCTCCCGCCGCCGCGACATGCTCTGGACGCTGCTGCCCGCCCTGGCCCTGGCCATTGTGCTAGCGCTGACGCTGCAATCGCTGCGCGGGGCCGAAGCCAGCCAACCCACAAACACCACGCCGTCGGTTGCCGCCTGTTTTGCCCAGCAGCCCGCCCCGCCGCAGGTTGCCGATCTGTTGAGGTAAACTATGAAGACTCCGTCCTACCGCCTGGTGCTGCTCGGCAGCGCGTGCAGCGCGTTTTTCTTGAGCCTGGCCGGTGGATCGTTGCACGCCAGTGGTCAGTCGCTGGCGGCGCTCCCCGGTGACATGTGGATGCAACTGTTTCACGGCCCGGTGCTGGTGGGCAGCGCCCTGCTGATGCTGCTGGCAGCCCTGCTGGCCTGGCGACAGCCTGGCGCTGACCGTTTGAGCCGCTGGCCCTCGCTGGCCGCACCATTTGTGTTGCTGGCCTATGCCCTGGTGGTGCTGCTGTTGCCCCAGTTTGGTGGCGGCAGCCTGAGCAGCGCAATTGACCTGGCGCTGGCAACGCTGCTGCTGGCCTGCCCCGTGGCTGCCAGCGTAGCGCTGCTGGTGCCCGCCGCCGGGCGCGAGCAGCGCGTGGGCGGTCGGGCTGCCGCCTGGATGAAAAGTTACCGCCGGGTGGGCCTGGCAGCGGTGAGCATGGTCTGGCTGCTGTTGCTCATCGGTAGTAGCATGGTGCTGCTGGGCAGTAGCAACACTACGCTGCAACTGCTGCACCGGGTGGCGGCTATGGCCGCAGCCCTGCTGCTGGCCACGCTCTTCTGGCTCACATGGCGGGTGCGCCGGAACGACCAGCTGATGCTTGGACTCACCGCCACCGCTCTGGCCCTGCTCTCGGCGGAGGCACTGGTGGGTGCGGCCAGCCTGGCGATTGACCTGCCGGGCGTGCTGCGCTGGCTGCACCTGGTGCTGGGCGTGGAACTCTGGGCGGCGGTGGTGATTGTGGGGGCGCTGGTGTGGCGACGCCCGGCCCCCGAACTGGCCGACCTGCCCCTGCCCACGGTGAAGAGCGATAATGCAACTCCCTCGCTGCTGAAGGACTACATTAGTCTGACTAAGCCTGGAGTCCTTTCATTGCTTCTGGTCACCACTCTGGCTGCGATGTACATCACTGACCGGGGCGCACCTTCGCTCTGGCTGGTCTTCTGGACGATGCTAGGCGGCTACCTGGCTGCTGGCGGCGCTAGTGCGCTCAACTGTGCCTTTGATAACGACATAGACATCAACATGGGCCGCACCAGTCGCCGCCCGGTGCCAAGTGGTCGCATTCCGGCCCAGCACGCCTTCTGGTTTGGCCTCAGCCTGTGTGTGCTGTCGTTTGTGGTGCTGTCGGTCTTTACCACGCTGCTGGCGGCGGTGCTAGCGATGGTTGGCGTAGTGTATTATGCGCTGATCTACACGCGCTGGCTGAAGCGCAGCACGTGGCACAACATCATTATCGGCGGCGGCGCTGGGGCCATCCCGCCCCTGGTGGGCTGGACAGCCGTAACCGGCGAGCTGAGTCTGGCGGCGGTGCTGCTGTTCGTTATCATTTTTTACTGGACGCCGCCCCACTTCTGGGCGCTAGCCCTGGTAAGGCAGAAGGACTATGCGCGGGCGGGTGTGCCCATGCTGCCAGTGGTGGCGGGCGAAAACGAGACTCGCTGGCAGATTCTGCTCTACTCGCTGTTGATGGTGGCGGTGTCGCTGTTGCTCACGCCGCTCCAGGCGATGGGTGGCATCTACCTGCTGCTGGCCCTGGTGCTGGGCATCATCTTTCTGCGCTACGCCTGGTATGTCTGGCGTGACGGCGGGCAGACCTATGTCTGGGGGCTGTACAAATACTCACTGCTCTATCTGGCGCTGCTGTTTGTCGCCATGGTGCTGGATCGGGCGGTGTTAGGATAGGAAAATTGTGAAAAAAAGCGCCGGAAACCTCTGGAAGTTTTCGGTGATATCTGCTATACTGGAACGAACATTGTTCGTGTAATTGGGATCTTTTTAAGGAGGAGTCACGATCATGGCCGTTATCGAGCAGGATCTGATGCGCTCGGAGACCACATATCAACCGCTATTGACGGTGAGCAGCGAAGCTGCAATGCGCCTGGGTGCCCTGATGCGAGAAAAGCAGCTGGATGGGTATGCCCTGCGTGTGTTTGTGCATGGTGGGGGCTGCTCTGGCTTCCAGTATGGCATGACGTTCGACAACGAACTGCGCGAGGGCGACAGCGAGTTGGAAGCCCATGGCCTGCCGGTCTGGGTGGACGAGGTGAGCGCCCGCTACCTCGCTGGGGCCACGATTGACTACGTGGACTCGCTGATGGGCGGTGGGTTTAAGATCGAAAACCCCAACGCGGTGGCCAGCTGCGGCTGTGGCAGCTCGTTCCGCACCAAGGACGATAGCGGCGAGGCCAGCAGCGGCGGTGGTTGTGGCTCGTGCAGCAGCCACTAACGTACCGTTAAACGAAATGCGCACGGCAGCCTGTAGAACTTTTCTACAGGCTGCTTTTGCATGAATAAACATGTACCCACCAGCCTACCTGGAAGGTATTAAGCTGTTTAACGAGGGCCACTTCTGGCATGCCCACGAGCAGTGGGAAGCCTGCTGGTTGCAGTCGGCTGAGCCAGAAGCAACTTTCTACAAAGGCATTATCCAGTCGGCGGCGGCACTGGTGAAGTGGCAGCAGGGCAACCGGCGCGGCATGCGGCGCAACTGGCAGAAGAGCCAGCGCAAACTGGAACAGCTGCCCGCCACGCTGCTGGGTTTGGACGTGCGCGCCTTTGAGCACAGTATGGCGCAGTTTGTGCAACAGGTTGAGGCGGAGCAGAGCCTGCCACCGCCACTGATCGTGTTGCACTCCGGGCTGTAGCGGCGGTTGATGGTTTTCAGTTTGCAGTTTGCTGGCTGAACATTCGCTGCAAACTGCAAACTGAAGAACTGCCAACTGTACAACCCCATTTTGTCGTTTCATATGCTATAATGACATATCATACGCCAGGCGGTCTGGCAGAGCGAGGCGAATATGCCGGGCGAAACCAGTCGAGACGAAGGCTTACGCCATTTACAGCGGGGGTTGGCGCTGGAACGGGTACACCGCCATGTGGAAGCGGTGTCTGAATATCGGCAGGCGCTGCTACACAACCCCTTGCTGCCAGAGGCCCACGACGCGTTGGCGCTGCACTATCAACGCAGCGGTTTGCTGGCCAAGGCCGCCGATGAGTTGCAGGCGGTCGTCAACCTATCAGGCGATTTTGTCGCCTACTTCAACCTCGGGTTTGTGCTGGTGGAACTGGCCCGCTACGATGAGGCCCTGGATATTTTTGGCCGTTGTTTGCGGCTCCACCCTGGCGATACGGCAACCCACTTCGAAATTGCCCACGTGCATGTGTTGCGGGGTAACTTTAGCGTTGCTCTAGAACATCTTCGTCGTCTTCTGCCCGCCTTTGCCGACGATTGGGAAGTGCATAGCTTGCTCGGCAGGTGTTACCTGGGCCTGCGCCGCTATGACGAAGCCACCGAAGCGTTTACCAAAGCTTTGACCTGCGCCCCAGATCAGGATGCGCAAATTTCGTTGTTTGACCGTATTAACGCGGTAGAACGGCACCGCGAGTTCCGGGCGTTGCAGGGAACTAAGGATCAGTTTTATGCTGACGAGGGCGTGGTTTACCTTGGTTCGGCCCAGGACGATGGTTTGTATGCTGGCGCACTGCAGGATTACCACTTCACCTACCACGACGTTGGCATCACCGTGCGACGGCTGCTGGCCCTGATCCAGGGCTACCGCTGGCAGTTTTCGGTGGTTGTGGCCGTTGACCGCATGGCGGAACCGTTGGCGCTGGCCCTGGGCCAACTGCTGGAGTTGCCTGTGCGCCCACCTGCGGCGCTCACCGCTGACGACTCGGCGCTGCTGGTGCTGGCGGTGGCCCATGAGGCTGAACTGCTGCAACTGACGATTGAGCGTGCGCCCTGCTTAAATGTGGCGTTTTGCCTGGGGTTGAACTGGCTGCGTCACAGTCGCCTCTACCCGGATGTGATCGGTGTGGCTGCCCAGTGCAGCAGCAGCGTGCCCTGGGAAGCAGAGTTGCGCCGTCTCTGGTCTGAGGCCGCCGGGTCTGCGCCAATCGGCAGCTGTATTGCCAGGGCTTGCCAACAGATCCTGAGCGCCATCAGCGAAACTCCACCAGAAAGCAACCTGCCGAGCCAGGTGCGCTACTACACCCGCACCCACCGCCGCCTCTGTTTTGCCACGCCGTTGCCTGTGCCCCCGGCCTGAGCGTAGCTGCGAATATCGGAAGCCGTACTCTGCTAGATGCTGGAACTAGCCCCCAACAATCCCTATGGTCTGAGTCTCCGTTCACCCCTGGTGGCAGCGGCGGGTAGCCTGGGTTATGGCCTGGAGTTCGCCCGCATGTTTGACCTGCGGCAAGCCCCCGGCGAGCATGGGCTGGGACTGCTGATTAGCCGCACGACGACACTGCACCCCCGGCGCGGGCCACTGCCGCAGTTGCTGGAAACCCCGGCGGGCTTGCTCTACAGTGGCGTGGGCTACAACCCGGGCCTGCGCACCGTGCTGGAGCGCTATGCCCCGCTGTGGGCGAAGTGGGAACTGCCGGTGGTGCTGAGCATTGGTGGGGCGCGGGCAGCGGAGTGTGCCGAGATTGCGACTCATCTGGAAGGTGTGGAGGGCGTGGCGGGGGTGGAACTGAACCTGGCGCTGTTGGACGTGAGTCCGTCGCAAGCGCTAGCCGGGGCCGTGGCGGTGGTGCGGGCCGCTACCCTGCTGCCGCTGCTGGTGAAGCTGCCCGTTGACGCCGCCAACCTGGTAGAACTAGCGGTGGCCGTGGCTGCCGCCGGGGCCGATGCGCTGAGTCTTTGCGGCGGATTCGCTGCTCGCACTACGGACTCACAAACGGGCGCGACTCTTGATGGCCTGCTGTGTGGCCCGGCTACCCGCCCGCTGGCCATGCCCCGCGTGGCGGCGGTGGCGCAGGCGGTGAGCATTCCGGTGGTGGGCGGCGGGGGCGTGGGGTGCAACGCCGATGTCCAGGCATTTCTGGCGGCGGGGGCAATGGCGGTCAGCCTCGGTTCAGCGCTGCTGGCCGACCCCAGGGCGGCGGGGCGGGTGCTGCAAACGCTGGAGCTGCAAACGCTGGAAACGTGACCGGAGACCGGCAGCAGTTAGCAGTCCTCAGTTTGCAGTTGGCAGTCAATGATCTGCCTGGGAAGCATTGCAGCAACTGTAAACTGCCAACTGCAAACGGTTTTTACCCCGATTTCCGCCAGAAGTAGCCTCCCACCAGCAGGCCCACCAGCAGCAGGGCCAGGCCCACGGGCACATCCCAGGGCATGTAGCGGAACGAAACCGTGCTGCTTCCAGCGGGAACAACCACGGAGAGCCACTGGTCATCCCGCAGGGCCACTGCCTCACCATTCACGGCGGCTTGCCAGCCACTCCAGGAATTCTCTTTCACCGTCAGCACACCGAAATTCGCCACACTACATGTCACATCAATGCTGCCGCCGGTGCCTCGGGCCTCACACGGCGTAAAGGTGCCATCACGATGGTCAACCTGAGCATAGGCCCGTTCTGCGCCGCTGGTGAAGAATTTGACTCCGTTTACTTCACGTGCGAGAGCCGTGCCTTCCGGCCCAGTGCCTCTGGTTGCAACCACTTCCGCTGGTGGCTGTTCGTGGTCACGCCAGTGCCATGTGCGAAAAAAGTCCTCGGCGAGCTTCAAGTCGTTGCGCACGGCATATTCCACAAAAAAGTGCTCGCCCAGGGGCACCTCGATCCAGCGCAGGGTGGCCGAGCGCAGCGAATCAACCACGGGCGGAACCTCCGCTGGGAGCTGTTCGGCTTTGATAAACTGGCGGCTAAAGCTCCAGCTGCTCGCCAGCGCAGCCACCAGCATCAGGCCAACGACGCCCCGCAACGCCACCAGCTGCATGCGGCTGAACCAGCGCCCGTTGTTTTGCCAGAGCCACTGGTTGGCAAGCAACCGTTCCAGGCCGCGGGCCGAAAGGGCCAGCAGCGGCGGCACGGCCACGCCAGCCATAAAACTGGTGTAGCGCACGCCCGAAATAAAATCATCGAAGGCGGGTAGAGGCACCAGCCAGATCAGCCATTCCAGCGGCTGGGCGCTGGCCACCCACCAGCCCAGCAGCACGGTTGCCGCCAAAAACAGCACTACTTGCCGTTCCCAGCGCGAACGAGTTCCCAACAGGCCATAACAGGCCAGCACCACCGGAATCCAGCCCACATACGAAGCGTAGTGGGAGGCATAAGGTATATTTGTAAAACCTGGTGTGCTGTAGATGGTTGGGTTGTCAATCACCAGGTTGAGCGGTACCAGCGAGAAGGGCTGAGCAGTGCTAAAGCTCTGGTCGAAGTCTTTGGCAAAATTGGGCAGAAAATGCACAAACGGCACCAGCATGGGTGCGGCAAACAGCAACGTGAGCAGGGCTACCAATATGTAGCCTTGCATCAGGCGGAATGCCGCTGCGCGCCGGGTTGGGAAGAGCAGCAGCGCGGCTGGCAACACAAAGGCCGTGGCCACCTGCATGTAACCATTGCCACTTACCAGCAGCAGGGCTAACATGGCCGCCAGCACCACCGCCGCCCGCCAGCTGCCGCCCGTGCGGTTGAAGTGCAGCAGCGGGGCCAGCACCAGCGCCGCTGAAGCGGTAGACAGCACCAGGCTAAAGGCTCCCAGCCCCATGCGGGCGGCGATATGCCCGGCGGCTACGGCCATGCATCCCGCCCAGACTCGCCCCACAACGCCCAAACCCATCACCCGGCAGAGCCACCAGATCGCCACACCATTCAGAAAAAACGAGGCAACCAGGGCCAGCTTGGCTCCGTTCAGCACGCCCCAGCCTAGGGTGGTGGCAATCACCAGTGGGTGCAGCATGCTGCCGATGGGGTCTACCGCTGCGGGGTAGCCACCCTGGGTGTGGCCATACCAGAACGCACAGGCACCACACGCACGGGCGTGCAGCCACATGGCGTGAGTCTGAATAGCCGAGGGAAACTCCCGCCCTATCGGCACCATCTGCTGATCTAGATTCAGGTAGGGGGCGGCCATAAAGAGCGCCCAGGCAGCGATAATCAGGATTTCTAGGACGAGCAGAAGACGTTGACGAACGGTTATTGATTGCTGAATGGGGGGATGGAACGCGGTCGTGTCAGAGGCAGTCGCACGGTAGCTCATCAGCACCCTGTCATTGCAACGCATTTATACGGTAAACAATAAACAACGGCTCCGTTCCCAATGGTGATGGCATTTCCATCAGCGTCCCGCCAGGAAAGGCTTGCTGTACCAGGCTCAGCTCGGCCCGTCGTTCGGGCAGAAACACAAAGGCAGCGCCCTTGTTGGGCAGCACCATGTCGGGGCCAGGTGGCTGCGTCAGCGGCTCGGCTATGTCGGTGCCGCTCACCTGGGGTGCGAGGTAGGGAATGGTGCCAAAGCCATAAAACATGCGTGGCGGGCCAAAGAAGTAGATGTGGGTATTGGGGCCGAGTTCTGTGTGAGCGTATTTGCCCAGGGCAGTGGCAACCACAGCGTTAACATTGCCGTACACCAGCAGTGGTGTGTATTGCACAAAATACCAGCGCAGACTCACAATTGCCAGCAGCAGCACCGCCAGGGCCAGCGCTGGTTGCACCATGCGGCGGGCCGCGCCAGAGACAAGTCCGACTACGCGGCCTAGCTGCGCCAGGGCCAGGGC
>JALONX010000189.1 GCA_025454695.1 Chloroflexaceae bacterium | reverse complement strand
ACCGGCACGGGGGTAATAAAGGGCCGCACCCGGTCAAGCGAACGTAACATGGCATTGGGCCGCAGCTCCACCTGCACCTGCACATTGCGGGCAACGATGGACTGCAGCCGCTTAACTTCGTCCTGAAAAATCTGGCTAATCTCCTGGGCCGAGGTAATGTACTGGGTGCGGCTGTTTTCGTGCGCCGTCAGGGTTTCCAGCAGATCTTCGTTCCATTCGGTGCCAATGCCCAGGGCCGTCAGGCCGATGCCACGCCGCTGGGCGCGCCGAGCCACTTCAACGCACTGGCCCTCGTCACCATAGGTGCGCCCGTCCGTTAGCAGCAGCATGCGGCTGATGCCGTTGCCGAGCATGCGCTGCACTTCTTGCAGGGCCAGCGCCATGCCCTGAGCCATCTCGGTGCCGCCCGCCGCTTCAATCCCGCTCACCATGCGCTTTAGCTCGTCGCGGTTGCGCACCCGCTGGGCCGGTACGGCCACCTCGGCCCGGTCATTAAAGGTCACCACCGCAAAAAAGTCTTCCGGGCCAAGCTGGTCAATAATGCGGTGGGCGGCGTCTTTCACCTGCATCAGTCGGTCGCCCCGCATCGAGGAGCTGCGGTCAATCACCAGGCAGAGGTAGAGCGGCAATTTCGGCATCGCCCCCGACCCACCCTGCGGCACCACTTCCACCATGGCATAG
Source organism: Chloroflexaceae bacterium (assembly GCA_025454695.1). Taxonomy (GTDB): domain Bacteria; phylum Chloroflexota; class Chloroflexia; order Chloroflexales; family Chloroflexaceae; genus JALONX01. The sequence goes on along the minus strand of JALONX010000189.1, from coordinate 8,268 downwards.
ATCAGCTGTTGCTCATCAATGGCGGCCAACTCTTTGCGGCTCAAGGTCGCAGCGATGCGCATGCCGTGGCTCATCAGCTGTTCCTTTCCACCACTGGCAGGGCCACCACCACCGCCGAGATGTTGTCGTCGCCCCCGGCAGCGTTGGCGCGGGCAATCAGTTCGTGGCAGGCGGCCAGCGGCACGGGGTTGTTCAGCAACACCTGCGCCATCTCGTCTTCCTGCAACATGCCCCACAGCCCGTCGGAACAGAGCAGCAGATGCGAGGCTTTGCCCGCAGGTTGGTAGATGAAGTCTACCGGAATGTCGGGTTGCTGGCCCACGGTGCGGTAGAGCTGGTTGCGGAGCGGGTGTTCGCGGGCCTCCGACGGCTCAAGTTGGCCGAGTTGGATAAGACGGCCCACGGCGGAATGGTCATCGGTGAGGGGACGCAGCTGGCCATCCTCCAGCAGGTAGGCCCGGCTGTCGCCCACATGGGCAATGTAGAGCGAGTGCCCCAGCAGCAGCGCGGCGGTGCATGTGGTGCCCATGTGCGAACCAGTGCGCTGGGCCTGCTGCCAGATAGCCTGGTTGGCCTCCTCCACCGACGCCACCATCAGCGATTGCAGGGCACCACCCATGGCGTCGTCCAGGGCGGGCAGCACCAGTTCGGCCAGAATATGGTGGGCCACGGTGCGAATAGCCAGGCGGCTGGCGATCTCGCCACCGTCGTGGCCACCCATGCCGTCGGCCACCACAAACAGGCCCATGGGCAAATTCAGGTTTTCGCGGGGCAGCGAGGTCAGCAACCAGTAGATGCTGTCCTGATTTATTTTACGCACCCGGCCAATGTCGCGCAGGCCATCAGCGGACAGGCCCTGACGATAGCGGGCGGGCGCCGGTTCAGGAACGGCGGCGGCGGGTAAGGCGCGGGTGTCATCAGACTCTAGCGGCATGGTGGGGGCACGCTCCGCGTCGTTTTCGGGCGAGTCGCTTTCGGGCGCAGCCGCATCGGCTGAAGCTTGCGCTTCGGCCCTGGCAGCCTCGACCTGCCGCCAGTCGCCTGAAGTGGTGTCACCACCCTTATGGGCTGCTGGTGTAGCGGTTGTGTCTTTTTCGGCAGGAGGAGCGGAGGTCTGGTCTGTCATAGGAGCCTGGTCTCCTGCTGGCGCACGGCGACGAAAGAGTTTACGAAACACAATCCTGGCTACGCTTTCAAAGCGTAGAGTGTCTGGTCGCCGGAACCAACGTAGATAATACCATCACCAACGGCTGCCGACGAAACCACCATGCCGCCGGTTTTGTGTCGCCAGATCAGGCTGCCATTGTCGGCATTAAGGCAGTAGATGTAGCCGTTCACCGCGCCGACATAGACACGCCCATTGGCTGCACGGGGTGAGGCCACAATTTTACTACCTGTTTCAAATTTCCATGCAACCCGGCCATTTTTGGTCTCAAAGGCATACACGCAGCCATCGCCACTGCCCACAATCACCCGTTTGCCTGCCATACACGGCGAGGAGTTGACGTAGGCTCCGGTGCGGGCTTTCCACACTGGCCAGCCGCCCTCAGCGTCCAGCGCATACAGGTGTGAGTCCATCGAACCGACAAATACCAGGCCCTCGTGAAAGGTGGGCGAGGAGACAATCTCTTGTTGGGTGCGCTGCTTCCACTTGGCCCCGCCGCTGCGGGCATCCAGGGCATAGATGTGGCCATCATTCCCACCGATGTAAATCACATCGCCGTTGATGCAGGCCGAGGAGCGAATGGGCTGCCAGGTGCGGAACTTCCAGATCACTGAGCCACGCAAACCATCCAGGGCGTAGACGTGCATGTCGTCGGAGCCAACAAACACCACCCGGTCGTCCACGCGGGGCGATGAGCGAATGGGCTTGTCGGTCTGGAAGGCCCAGCGCACCGCGCCGCGCCGCCATTCCATAGCATAGAGTTTGCCGTCTTCCGAGCCGCAGAAGACCAGATCCTGCCACATAGACGGCGAGGAGCTGATGCCGCCTTGAGTGGCATACTTCCAGCGAAACTCACCCCGCCCCGCGTCTAGCGCGTAGAGGTTGCTGTCGTAGGAGCCGATGAAGACCATGCCATTGCTGAGCAAGGGCGAGGAGCGCAGCTCTTCTTCGGCCTTAAAGCTCCAGACCACTTCGGTCGTTTCGCTGCTGGCGGTAGCGGCGGGCAGCACCGCTTCGGGTGCGCTTGCTGTTGCCCCCGCCGCGCCGCTGGCCGTGGCAGACCCGCCACCAAGGCGGGCCAGGGCCTGGCGCATCTCGTCGGCACTCGACCAGCGGGTAGCCATGTCATATTCCAGCGCCCGGTTGATAATCGCTTCCATCTCAGGCGATACCGCCGGGTTCAGGGTACGAATGGGACGCTCCTGAAAGGTAAACGGCGTTTCCAGCCGGGGGTCGCTGTTGGTGAGCAGGTGGTGCAACGTTGCCCCAAGGGCGTAGAGGTCGCTCTGGGCTTCGGCGGTGCCACGGTACTGCTCCGGCGGCGAATAGCCCTCGGTGCCGATCATCGTGCCTTTGCGGTCGGTGCGGTTCAGGTTGCGGGCAATCCCAAAGTCAATCAATACAATCCGGTCGTCCCGCGTTACCATCACGTTGGAGGGCTTCATGTCGCGGAAGACGATGGTTTCTGGCTTGTGGGTGTGGAGGTAGTGCAGCACATCACACATCTGCACCGCCCAGTTGCGCACCTGCCGCTCTTCCAGCGGTTGCACCGCTTCATCAAGCACCGTTTCCAGGTCTTTGCCGGGAATGAGTTCCAGAATAAGATAGATGCGGCCCTGTTCCTCAAAAAAGTCGTAGACTTTGGGAATGGCGGGATGATGCAGGGTGGCCAGCAGGCCTGCTTCGCGCTCAAAGTTCTTCAGGTTGAGCAGACGAGTGTTGGAATCGGGGGCACTCTGGGCCATCTCTTTAATGGCACAGAGCCGGTTTACATCTTTAAAGCGCAGGTCGCGGCCTTTATACACCACGCTCATACCGCCGATGCCGAGCGGCCCTTCCACCACGTAGCGCCCCTGCAACACTGTCCCAGCGTGCAGAGTCTGGGTCGAACCGGTGCCACGCCGCGCAGCCGGGGATTGACCAGGCAAATTGCGGGTGCTTTCTTCTTCGGGGAGCGCGAAACTGCCGTTGCGCGCGCCAACTTTCTTAATCAACCCCATGGCACAATACCTCGTCAGGAAGGCAGGTTGAACGTAGTGAAGTCTGACGATGCCCACCGTTGCGAATTGGGTCGTCGTGTCGTCAGGCATACCGGGCCTGGGACGTTCCTATAGTGTAACGAGTATTGGGCACTAAAGCAACTCCCTTTTTAGTCCTACTTATGCATCACCCGTGCAATTGTTGCCCATGTTTCAAAAATCAGCGCAGAGGCCGTAACTTTTGGCGGGCATGTCCGCGTTATACCTGGTAGAAGCAACCAATCGCCCGAATGAACCGGCAATTCGTGCCTGCTGAGGATGTTTTGATGGTCACGTCTGCCATCACCATGGCTGAGCCTGCCACCCAGCCTGCCATACAACCAACCGTCGCCCCGCTAGCGTTGCGGCCTCTGCCGGAACCGCCTGCGGTGGCCCGGCTCCTCGTCAGCGACGACGACCCCGGCATTGAGCGGGCCTACACCTTTTTGCTGCCCCACTATGGCTTTGAGGTGATGACCGTGCCCCATGGCGATGGCTCCCGCACCCTGGAACTCTGCCACTCCTACTGCCCTGATCTACTGATTAGTGATGTCAACAAGCCTGGGCTTAATGGCCACGAGATTGCTGCCTGCTTGCACAACGACCAGACGACGGCCCACCTGCCGGTGCTGCTGGCAACGGCGATGGACGAAGGGCTGGAGCGACGGCGGGGCTACAGCGCCAGCCGGGTAGATTACATGGTCAAGCCCTTCGGGTTTGAACAGCTGCTCTACCGGGTGGTGACACAGCTGGGACTCAGCCGCGAAAGCCAGGAGCAGATGGTGGCCTTTTCCGCCAGCCTGCCCGGTGCGCCCTACCGCCACCCGGTGACGGGCATTGCCGGGCCGCAAGTGCTGGCCAACGCGCTGGAACACCTCACCGCTAGCCCCTGCTGGGCCGCCTACACCTTCAGCCTGGCCAATTTTCACATGGTGCTGGCCGGGCTGGGGCGCACCGCCGCCGACGAAGTACTGCTGCGGTTGTCGCTGGCCATTCGGGCTGCCCTGGGGCCAGCCGCCCGCGATGTCGCGCTGATTCACCCCAGTTTCGACGCCCGCATTGCTGTGGTGGGGCCGGCCCCGCTGCTGCACGGGTTGCACCAGCGCGTCGCCGCCCGCTTCCTGCGCGACGCCGAGCGACTCACGGCCAGCGCACTGGGCCAGCCCCTGCCCCAACTCACCATGCGCTTTGTTGATGCAACCGCTGGCCCCATGCACACGCTGCGCCAGTTCTGGCAAGCGATTGAATCCGCAGAACGCCTGCCCATCTGATGTTTCACCGCAGAGACGCAGAGGGCACAGAGGGTTTCTTTCCTCTTCCACTGCCGGGCTTGCTGGGCATGCTTGGTGATGAATAGTGCTGCTCCTCCGTGTCCCCTTCAACAAGCTCCCTTCGGCAAGCTCAGGGCAGGCAGGGCAGGCTCCGCGCCCTCTGCGGTAAAATCAATCGCTGATCATGGGCGCTTTGCGCAGGTAGGTGTTGTCCTGCACCTGCTTGAGCATGAAGTCGGCCACGTCGGCCCGCGAGATGCTGACGCCGGTGTTCACGCCAACCCAACCCACCCGGTATTTGCCGGTGTGCGGCCCTTCCGTCAGCCGTGGCCCACGCACAATCACCCAGTCCAGGTCGGAGCTGCGGATCACCTCGGCGTGGTTTTCGGCATCCTTCAGCACATCGCCGTCAAGCATGCGCAGGGCAAAGCTGATCACATGGTTCATCAGCCTGGGCTGGTCTTCTGGCGCGGCCACGCCCGCCCCCGTCAGGCTGACCAGGCGGCGGATGCCGTGGTGTTTCATCGCGGCCACAATGTTGCGGGTGGCGGTTGTCTGCATGTCCTTGGTTGAGGTTTTGGTCTGCCCCAGGGCGCTCAGCACCACATCGGCCCCGACAATGGCCCGTTCCACCGCTGCGCTATCGCGCACATCGCCCTGCACCACATGCAGCCGCTCGTGGGCCAGGCCCAGCTTCGCCGGGTCGCGCACAAAGGCCGTCACCTCGTGCCCTGCTGCCAGGGCCTGCTGCACCAGGGGCTTGCCGGTGCGCCCGGTGGCACCAAAGATGGTCAGTTTCATCGGTTGTTCCTTTCCTTGTATATAGACCAGTCGTTATACCCGTTGCAAAAAAATAGACAGTCAAGCCTCGTGGTGTTGAGCGCCCAGCAGCAGCAGGCGCATTTCCTCGGCCACCTCGCGCACGGGGGTGGCGCTGCCCTGGGTGCGGCAAAGAATGATCGCGCCTTCAATGGCTGCGATGATGCACACAGCCAGCCGCTGTGCCCGGGCCGGTGAAAACGCCCCGCTGCGCAGTTTGGCGGCAAACAGCTCCTGCCAGTTCTGGTAGGCGGACTCACACGCGGCCCGCAAACGGGGGCTGCTGGTGGCGGTTTCCAGAGCTACGCTGGCAATTGGCCCACCCCCACGGCAACTGGAAGCTTCCACATAACGGGCCAGGGCCAGCAGAAAGCTATAAATCGCCGCAACCGGGTCACCCTCAGCGGCAAGGTGGTCGCTAATGCGCTGGCTAATCGTCTGGTTTATGCGCGTAATCACCTCTTCTGTCAAACCTTCTTTACCATCAGGAAAGTAGTAGTAGAGCGAGCCTTTGGGTGCGCCGCTTTCGGCCACAATCTGGTTTAAGCCTGTGGCGTGGTAGCCCTGGGTTTCAAGCAGGCGGGCGGTTGTTTCAAGAATGGCTTCACGAGCCTGGGCCATGGGACTGCTCCTGCTGGCGCTGCAAATCGCAAACAACCAGATTATAGCAGGATTATACCAACCGGTCTATATAGTTGTCAAATGCAAATCCGTACCGGAGGCATTCAGAAGGATGGTGCAGGCGAAAGCGGAGAGAAGCTAACAATTGACAGTCGGGGTCAATTAATTAGTACGTGCGGGTTGAGCTGCACGAGAAGAAACGTGATTAGCCGACGGAAACTGTGGCATTAAGCGCCGCTAGCTCATCACAGGCCCGTTTGAGCGTGAGCCGCAGCCAACCGAGCGAAGCTGCAGTATCTGTGGACATTAAGAGAAAATGGTTTTTGTCTACTCGGCCAATCAACACCGTCTGTTCTTCATATTCCTGCACAATTACTGAACACGATTTTTGCTTGCCAAATAACAGGCTAATTTCACTACTTGCAACCAGTTCGCCAACTGCCAGAACTGCAATAGAAGTACTCTCAACATCGCCAATACGGCACCAATGGCAAATTTCCAGCCCGTTCATGTCGGCCAGCAGTGTATAGGAGCATTTTGCCTCGTAGCCAAGCCGAGCCAGCACTGCCTGCGCCGCGCCAACATATTCTTGTGGCAAACGAAAAACTGGTTCGTGCGGTAACGCTGGTTCGTTCAGTGCCTGGTGTTGGCGACGACGTGCCAGTGCTTCATCGGACATAAAGCCGACGCGCATAGATTTCGTCCTTTCCAATGTTTTGGTTGCGGGACATATATCGCCTCACCACTATACTCGCTCTTAGCGGCTTTTAGAAGTACACGAAAGAGGAGTCGTAGGTTGTAGAAGTGGAGGTTTCTCCACTTGATGCCCTCAAACAACCTGAAAATTTAAATTTTGTAGAAACGAGCAGCCTAAAAAGTGGAGATTTCTTGACTAACGGGTCAACGTGGAGGCTTCGTCTATTACCTGCACCAGGCGATACCCGGCGTGGCGTACATTCACAATTAAATCGGCTCCGGTTTTTCGCCGCAGGTTGCGCACGTGCGATTTCAATAACACCTGAGCTTCACTTTCGCTGGCGCTGTAGCCGTGGGTGTAGCGCACCAGGTCGGTATAGTTCACCACCTGCCCGGCGGATTCGGCCAGGCAGCGCAGCAGCGCATGTTCGATCGGCGTCAGGTGCAGCGGTTGATTGCGGTAGCGCACCTCATAAGGAAAGCGCCCGATCTGCAATTGGCCAACCACCAGCAGGTCGCGGCGCATGTCGGCGGTGGATGGTGGGGGCGTTGGCTCCACGGCTGGCAGGGCAGACGAGGCCATACTCAACAACTGCTGCTGCAACTGGGCCACACCCTGGGCCAACGAACGAATCGTCTGGGCCTGTTGCAGCGTGGCCGTTCGGCGGCGCAGCGCAGTAGCAACTCCGTCCAACAGTGTCTGGGGCGAGCACGGTTTCAGCAGGTAATCACAAGCCCCACCCCGCAAGGCCTCAATCGCCGTGTCAAGCGTGCCGTAGCCAGTCAGGATCAATACCGACGGCGCGGGCTGCTGCTCCATAGCTGCTCGCAAAATCGTCAAGCCATCTCGGTCAGGCAAGCGTATATCGCTCACCACAACATCATACTCAGCCTGTTGCAATCGCCGTAGCGCCGTTTCACCATCAGCAGCGGTGTCTACAGCATAACCTGCACTTTCTAATGTTTTTCCTAACGCCATCTGGGCTACAGGGTCATCTTCAACTAAGAGAATGTATTTGTTCATACACTACTCCAACGCAGGTTCACACATCCCCACGTGGGGACATAAAGCCGATGGCTTGCTAGTTATTTTTACTTTACACATACTCTTGGCACACAACGGCACAACCGGGGAAAACCCTGGCTTGCTACTTCCTACTTTATCATGGTTGTTTCGTTTGTTGAGTCAGGATTATGTATATATTTCGTTGAAAATCGGCGATAGCCAATGCAACTCCAGGGTTGACAAGGTCAAAATATTGTCACTCGCTGGCAGTCGGCAGCGACAGTGTGCAGCTGCGCCTACCGCAATTTGCAGATCGGTTGAGCCAGCACCCGGGGGTTGTTTCGCATCGCAGTGCTGTTTCAATCTGCAATTTTCAATCAACTAATTTGCTATAAAGGGCACTCCCAATGCTCACCCACCGCTTTGGTTTAAGCTGTGCTATCATGATACTCTCACTGAGGCACAGAAATATAACCAGATGAACACACCATCACATGTCATTGTCAACGCCGCACTACGGAAAGTGCTGCGAAAACGGATTTCGATTCCCGCCAGCGCCTTTCTCATTGGCGGCTTTATGCCGGATGTCCCCCTTGGTATCATCTCCATTGGCAGCTTGCTCTACTTCCGCTACGTGCAGGGCCTGGAGCTTTCCAGCGTAATGAACCAGAT